>DASZFB010000033.1:0-12224 GCA_035940275.1 Candidatus Eremiobacteraceae bacterium
CGTGCGTTCAATCCAGCCAAACAAACGATCGTCGCTGCAACCAAAGGCTTCCACGGCAAGAGTATGGGCGCGCTCAGCCTGAGCGCAAAGGGCGAGTTCCGGCGGCCGTTCGGCTCGATGCTTGCCAATATCGAACACGTACCGTTTAGCGATCTTCAGGCACTTCGCTGGCGAATGCACACGCTCAAGACAGTTGGCGAAGACGTGGGCGCCGTGATTTTGGAACCGATTCAGGGCGAAGGCGGCGTCAATATACCCGATGACAATTACCTACCCGGGGTGCGCGCGCTGTGCGATGAGTTCGGAGCGCTGCTCATCCTCGACGAAGTACAAACGGGCATGGGCCGCACGGGCAAAATGTTCGCGTGCGAGCACTGGGGGGTGGCGCCCGACCTTATGTGTCTGGCCAAAGCGTTCGGCGGTGGCGTGATGCCTGCCGGCGCTGTGGTCGGAACGAAGGCGGTCTTTTCGCGGCTTTTTGGCAACCCGTTCTTGCACACGACGACATTCGGCGGCAACCCGCTCGCCTGTGCTGCTGCACTTGCAACCATTAATGTCCTCATTGAAGAGAAGTTACCCGAGCGCGCTGCACGCATGGGCGAACGAATGCTGGCCGGGTTGCGCAAAGCCGCTGAGGGCTACAGCAACATCATCATCGACATACGCGGCAAAGGCATGCTGATGGCCATGGAATTCCCGAACGATCATGTCGGGTTTGAGGTCAGTAAGGCTATGCTCGAACGAGGCGTGCTCGTTTCGGGAACGCTGGTCAACGCTCGCGTGATTCGTGTCGAGCCGCCGCTCACGCTTACGGAAGAGCAGGCGGACTATGTCTGCAAGGCTCTGGGCGACTCGCTCGCCCACGTCCAAAAAGGATAACACCGATGGCAACCGTTGAAACCAAACCGCAAACAGCGCCTCGCGTCGCTGAGCTTTTGAAGAACCTCAAAAGCAAAGGCGACGTTTTCCTCATGTACATCAACGGCGAATGGACCGCTGCCTCGGACGGCGCTACGCGCCAACTCGTCAACCCGGCCAATGGAGAAACCTTTGCAAAGGTGGCAGAGGGAACAAAGGAAGATGCCGAACGCGCCATTCGCGCTGCCCGCGATGCCTTCGACAACGGGCCGTGGGGCGAATCGCTTGCGATCGATCGCGCCAAAATGCTGTTCCAGTTAGCCGAGAAAATCGACGAGAACGCCGCCGAGCTCTCGCGAATCGAGACACTCAACAACGGTAAGCCGTTGCGCGAAACCGAGTACGACATGGTGGATGCAGCCAACTGCTTCCGCTATTACGCGGGCCTCGCGACCAAACCAGGCGGTGAGACCTTCGACGTGCCGGCTGCGTCGCAGACGTTTGTCGTGCGCGAACCCATAGGCGTTTGCGGTCAAATCATTCCCTGGAACTACCCGCTGCTGATGGCCGCTTGGAAGCTAGCGCCCGCACTCGCCGCGGGCAACACATGCATTCTCAAACCATCGGAGCTAACTCCGCTCACTGCGCTACGCTTAGCGACATGGATTGAAGAGCTCAAGTTCCCCAAAGGCGTGGTCAATATTGTTCTTGGGCCCGGTCCCGTCGTCGGTCATGCACTCGCATCGAGCGATCTCGTCGACAAAATCGCATTCACTGGCGGTACCAAGACCGGGCGCTCGATCATGAAAGACGCCACCGGCAACCTCAAGAAAATCTCACTCGAACTCGGTGGCAAATCGCCCAACATCGTTTTCGCCGACGCCGATTTCAACACGGCCGTCGACTACGCGCTCTTCGGCATCTATGCCAATGCAGGCCAGGTGTGTTCCGCGGGCTCGCGACTCTTAGTTGAGGAGTCGATCGCCGACAAGTTCGTCAAAGCGGTTGTGGATCGAGCAAAGAAGATCAGAGTCGGCGACGGATTCGACCCTGCGACTGAAATGGGTCCGATCGTCAGCCGCGCGCATCAGGAACGAGTCGAAGGCTATATTAAAACGGGCATCGAGGAAGGTGCGAAGCTCGAATGCGGCGGTACTCGCCTGGCGGGCGAGCTTGGCGAGAAGGGAAACTTTATTCTCCCTACCGTTTTCACCAACACGACGCCCAAGATGAGGATCGTTCAAGAGGAGATCTTCGGTCCCGTGCTCGTCGTACAGACATTCAAGGACGAGAAAGACGCCGTCAAGCTCGCAAACGACACCGTCTATGGCCTGGCGGGCGCTGTCTTTACAGGAGACGTCGCAAAGGCACACCGGGTCATCAAAAAGCTCCGCGCGGGCATCACCTGGATCAACACGTATCACCCTACATACAATGAAGCGCCCTGGGGCGGTTACAAGCAATCCGGCATCGGCCGCGAGTTGGGCACGTACGGCTTTGACGCTTACACCGAGGTCAAGCAGATCAACGTGAACCTGGCAGTCGAGCCCTCTGGTTGGTTCTCCCCGTAGCAACGCTCTGGGTGCAATAACTCTCACCACCCTTGCTGTACGGGTGAAACCGGGTGCCAGGTCGACGTTCGTCGCGATCAATCACGGCCAAGTGACCGTTAGCGTCACAGCGCAAGCTCGCGAGGACAAGGCAAATGTAGCCTGCCGCAAGGCCCTGGCAAAAGCGCTCGGGTTGGCTCCTTCAGCCGTAAAGCTGATACGCGGCGAGCATTCCAGAGTGAAGATCTTCGGGCTGACAGGTATAGCGCCGGCGGAGCTCGCGGTCAAACTCGCGCGGCTCCCGCCTTAGGAAACTACTTCGTTGCGATATTGAAGGGACGAGCTTCGTGCTGGGCTTTCAAAATCAGGCCCAGAGCGGAATCGAGCTTGTCACTAACCTGCGAGTTGAGACGAGCGGCTGCCGAAAGCTCGCCGATGAGGCGATCCTTGGGCCAACCAGAGCGCGCGATCGTGAGCGAGAGTGCCGTGCAATCTTCGTCACGCAGTTCGCGAGACGCCTCGTCCACGGTCGGCGTTGCCGAAGCAATCTCGCGCTGCTCAGCGGTGACGATGGCTCTGGCTTGCTGCAACGGTTCATCCTCGGCATTGAGAATCCAGCTCGCCTGCGCGAGGTCGCGTTCGACTGCGCCGAGTGTTTGGGGCGCGAGGTGCAGCGTCGTCAGTTGACGGCGCTCGAGAACGATCATCTTTGAGTACTGCTCGTGCGTCTTGGTGTTGTCGGCGACCGCCGTGGAGATCGCGTGTGCGGCTGACGTCGAAAACCGCACTTGGTCCAGCGTGCGGTTGAGCGTTGCGCTCTGATCGGTGCAGCCGGAGGCCTGTGCACTCGCGGGGTTGGACTGGTGTACGTACACCATGAGGAGCACTGCGCTTGCAACTACCGCTATGCCGACGACGGCCAGGAGTCGTTCGGGTTTGGTCATATGAGCGCAGGCTCCGATCTCACGCAAGTATGACTTGGGTTACAGCCCTCGCATTACACCTTTTATTGCATATGTGCTCGAATGATTTCTCTGACACAAAAACGCGCTGCCACAAGTCCCATGTCGTAGCTGAGACCATATCCTCACTCGATGACGGGGGCCCTTGCCGTGTTCGATTCCGTCAAGAGATTGTTGCAACGCCGGGCGCCGGATCGATACTCGCGCCGCTGGCCGCGCGTCGCAATTGCCGAGCCGGCCCAAGTCAAACTGCCGAACGGCGACGACAAGCCGGTGCTCGTCAACCAACTGTCAGTCGGTGGTGCGCGAATTCAGACGACGCAGCCACTTAAGCCGGGTGAGAGCATCGAGCTCCAATTCGATCACATCGAGGGAAAGCGCCAGAGCATCGCGGCTCGCATCGTCTATTCGCTCAAGGAAAATCCGGGTTATTACTTTGCATGCGGCTTGTGTTTTCTTGGCCTGAAGCCGCACGAAACGCAGTGGCTCGCTGCGTTCATCGCGGCGGAGCAGGCTCGTCGCCGAACCGCTGCGGATGAGGCGCTTGCCGCGGAGTCGGGTGGACAACCGCAACCGGCCGAGTCTTAGCAGCCATACCCGTCGATCCAGCTCTCATCCCTACCTCAAGCGGCATAGACCGCTTGGCGTACAATACTACCTGCAATAGCATATGAGACGGGCATCCCCACAGGCAACCCGAATGATCTAGAGCGTGACACAAATCACCTTGGTTGGTAGTCTCAAGATTAAAGGGAACATAAGTTTGATGTACGCTTTGGCCAAGGTTCGGCAATGCTGAATTCTCTGCGCAAGATGTTCGCATCTCCCGCGCCGCCGACATACCATCGGCGCTGGCCACGCATTGTCATGAGCGAGCCTGCTCGCCTGACCGTGCAGCGCGGCCAACCTCGCAACGCCCTGCTCGATCAGATCTGCGCGGGCGGAGCGCGCGTGAAGGTCGCTGAAAAGCTTCAGCCCGGTTCGGTTATCGGACTCGACTTCAAGACGAGCACCGGCGCCCACCATACGCTCCACGCGAAGGTCATCCACGTCCTCAAGGAAGAGCGCGGCTTTAATTATCACTGCGGACTTTGCTTTGTGAACGCCGATTCCAAAGAGCTCGAGCGTATCGCCGAGTTTGTTGAAGAAGAGCGCAAGCGTCGCGAAACTGGCTTCGCGATGCCGCGCAACTAATTCTGATCTTTCTGCTTTCTCGCTAGGAACATATACTGAATCTGGCGTTGCGTCACGGGCCTGTCGTTAGGTCCAAGCGCATCCAGCCGACGGGTAAGCTCGTCGAAGAACTCATCGCGGCGATCGCCCAAGACCATGCGAATTTTCTCACGAGAACGCTGGTAGCCGACGAACTCAAGCGCGGTACGCTGTAGAGTGAACTCGATGAGTCTCTTCTCGCCGTCGACGAGCGACCGACCAGTGGCCTGTGATCCCAGGGGCGCGACGTACTCCCAAAACACGGGCCAGCCTGACTCGTGTTCGACGGCGTGATCGCGCGAGCGGATCGCCGCCTCCTCGCCCATCCACTCGCGAATGATCTGTTCGCAAAGCAATGTGAACGTATCGTCGCGTGCGGCGTGTTTCCAGAAAATCGCTAGCGCACCGCCTGGTCGTGGCACGCGCGCGCATTCAGAAAAAGCGGCGTGCGGCTCAAACCAGTGAAATGCTTGGGCGCACGAGACGAGAACGAATGATGCGCCGGGGAACGGTAACGCTTCGGCTCGGCCGAGCGCGAAGTCAACCGGCGACCCCGCAGGCACTAGGTCTCTCGCTTGCGCTATCATGGCCGGCGCTACGTCGACGCCGGTAACCGCGAAACCGCGATGCGCGTACTGCAACATTCCCAAACCGGTGCCACACGCCAAATCGAGCACGCGCCCGCCCGGTGCCAACCTAGCGTAGTCGACGATCGTGTCAAACAACTCGTCGGAGTACGAGGTGCGAAACCGTGCATAGTCGACCGCGAGTGAGTTGAAATCCGATTGCATGGAAGGGCTCTACGCGGACCGTCCAAAAGCGGCCTCCAGCATGCAAACAATTCCCCGAGAGACACTGCTCCGGCGCGTTAACGACCACCGGTGGTTTCACATCATCGACCTTGGCGACGGTATCGTGACGCCGGGTATGTACGACCCGGTAGCCGGCATTCACGGTGCGAGGTTCTGCGTGCCGGCAAGTCTCGAAGGCAAAACTGTGCTCGACATCGGAGCCTGGGACGGCGCATGGAGCTTCGAGGCGAAACGACGCGGTGCGGCACGCGTTGTGGCGGCCGACCAGTATTCGTGGGGTGGCGGCGGTTGGGGAGATCCCGAGGCTTTCAAAATTGGGCGTGAGGCACTCGGTCTAGAGATAGAAGATGTCAACATCGACGTCTTCGATCTGAGCAGCGAGCGACTTGGCCAGTTCGACGTCGTCTTTTTTTTCGGCGTGCTCTATCATTTGCGTCATCCGATGCTCGCCCTTGAAAAAGTCAGAGATGTCACGGCAAAAGGTGGGCTTGCCATCATTGAGACACACTGCGACCTTCTCGACGTCGACTCTCCCGCGCTCGCTTTCTACCCAACAACTGAAGAGGGGGGAGACCCCACAAACTGGTTCGGGCCCAATCCTGCCGCACTCTTCGGTATGCTTAAAGCGTGCGGGTTCGATGACCTCACCTTGACGTCGCTCCACCCCGAGTGGAAGCGAATGACCGTGCACGCTCGCTGAGCAAGCGGCCGGGAGCGTCAGCGCAGGAAGCAAATCCGCGACTCGGAAACTTCATAGGCGGCGCCGTGCGCAATGGCCAAATGTATCAAGCGCGGCCCCACGCTAGAAGTACTTGTGTCCCAAAAGGCCGATATCTCATTCAGTGATCACTAACAACATCGAAGTGCTGTTCGGCGGCCAAGCCGGCGACGGCAGCCTGACGACGGGCGACCTCATCGCCGCGGCTTTCAAGCGTATGGGCCTTGAGGTCTACACCTATAAGGATTTCCCGTCGCGAATTCGCGGCGGCCACACAAATTACGTCATCCGTGCAGGCGAAAAGCGTCACTACGGTGTCGCAGATTTCGTCGATGCCATCGTTGCCTTTGATCTTGAATGCGTCGAAATTCACATTTCCGAAGTCCGCCCCGGCGGCTTCGTCATTTTTGACAACTCGACCGAAAAGCTCACTGACGCCGTCCGCCGCGACGACGTCAATTTCTACGAAGTGCCCCTTGCCAAGATCGCCAAGGAGCAACTTGGACTCGAACTTGTGCGCAATACGATTTCCATGGGTGTACTTGGTGCGCTCGTCGGCATGGATCCGCAGATCGTGCGCACGCTTGTCACCAAACAATACGAGCGCAAGGGCGAAAAAGTCGTCGGGCAAAACGTTGCGGCAATCGAGGCCGGCGAGAAATACGTCAATGAAAACTTTACGCGCCCGAGCGGCTACGATCTGATCGCTCGTCCGGACGGCGACCGCCTCCTCATGATGGGCAATGACGCGATCGGATACGGCTCGCTCGTCGCCGGCTGTCGCTTCATGGCGGGCTATCCGATTACGCCAGCCACTGACGTCCTCGAATGGATGGCAAAGCACGCGCCAAAGTACGGCGGCATTGTCGTGCAAGCGGAAGACGAGCTTGCGGCCATCAATATGACGATCGGCGCAGCATATGCGGGCGTTCGGGCAATGACAGCCACCTCCGGTCCCGGCCAAGCGCTTATGACCGAAGGCATCGGCCTCGCCGGTGTTGTTGAGACCCCCATCGTCGTTATCGAATGCGCACGCGCGGGGCCGTCCACAGGTATGCCCACAAAAACGGAGCAGAGCAATCTCAATCACCTGATCTTCTCCGGCCACGGTGAGATCCCGAAGGTCGTGCTCGCACCAGGCACCGTGGAAGAGTCTTTTTATCTTACCGTGGCGGCGTTCAACCTCGCCGAAAAGTATCAGCTGCCCGTGTTTGTACTGAGCGAGCAGGCGTTGTGTCAAAGCAAAGAGACGATCCCGCGTTTGGAACTCGGTGCGGTGAGCATCGATCGCGGTAAGCTCGTGCGCAATGGCGGCGTCACGTTCGGCGAATACAAACGGTTTGCGTTTAGCGAGGACGGCGTTTCACCTCGTACGATTCCGGGCGTCGAAGGCGGCATGCATCTTGCGCCGGGATCGGAGCATAGTGATGCGGGTGTGATCACCGAAGATGCAACCAACCGCGCGCGCATGATGGAAAAGCGCATGCACAAGCTCGTGGCGATGCGGCCCGATCTCCCGAAAGCGAACGTTCTGGGCGATCCCAAAGCCACGGTCGCTTTTATCGGATACGGTTCCAATCGCGGGCCGATTTCGGAAGCGCAGGACCGGTTGGCGGCAGATGGGGTCGCCACTCGCTTTCTACAATTGCGCACCTTGTGGCCATTTCCGGAAGATGATGTGCGCAATTTTATCAAAGGCGCGGCGCACGTCTTTGTCGTCGAGCATAACATTACAGGGCAGTTGGAGCGGCTCATCCGCTATGTCACGGGTCCTTTGGCGCACATGCACCCTGTTCGCAAGTACAACGGGCGCCCGTTCCGTCCGATTGAGATCATCGACGCCGTCAAACAGAAGATCAAAGACGTAACGAAGCTTGAAGCAACGGACCTTCAGGTCCGTTCAGTCGCCCGTTAGAAGGTACACATGGCAACCGTTTTAAGCCCGAAAGACTTTGCAACCGCGACTCCTTCATGGTGGTGCGCTGGATGCGGCGATTTCGGCGTGCTCGCAGCGCTGAAACAAGCGTGCGCGGATCTTGCGCTGCAACCGAAAGACGTTGCCTTCATATCCGGGATTGGCTGCTCCGGTAAAATTTCAGGATACCTGCATTCGTACGCGTTCCACGGCGTTCACGGTCGCGCACTGCCTACAGCCACCGCGGTCAAGCTCGCGAACGAAGGGCTGACCGTCATCGTGGCAGGGGGCGACGGCGACGGTTACGCAATCGGAGCCGGCCACTTTCTGCATGCGGTGCGTCGCAATGCGAACATGACCTACATCGTCATGGATAATCAAACATACGGACTGACCAAGGGCCAGTCATCGCCGACGAGCATGCTGGGCTATAAAGAGGGAACGCATCCGGAAGGCAATCCCGACGCGCCGATCAACGGCCTCGCCATCGCACTCGCCGCAGGTGGAACGTTCCTCGCCCGAGGGTTTTCGTCTGAGCCCAAACAGATGACGGAGATGCTGAAACAGGCGGTGCTTCACCCCGGTTTTGCGATCGTCGAAGTGATGTCGCCGTGCGTCACCTTCAACAAGATCAATACGTACAAGTGGTTTAAAGAGAACGTCTACCACCTCGACGATACGCCTGGGTATGACCCAAGCGACAAACACAAGGCCTTCGCGACTCTTGTCCAGCCCGGCAAGATCCCGCTCGGCATCTTTTATCGCGAGCAGCGCCCCACGCTCGACCAGCTCATGCTCGGCGTGGATCACCCCACGCTGTCATCGCTGCCGATCGAAAAAATCGACCCGCGCTTAGCCGATTTGCAGAACGCCTACACCTGAGATTGAACGGATCTAAAGATCCGTTGCTTCAACCTAGATGTAGCGGTTGCTTCAACCTAGATGTAGCGGTCGACCTTGTGTCGACCGTGTAACTTTCCAGGTCTAAAATGGTAAGCTAAAGCGGGGGTCGAGTGCAACGCACTGTCCCCCGAAATGCATCGAGGGGGGACAGGTATGTCGACCGTTCGGATAGTCATTGTATGCTGGGCAATCATCGTGCTGACGCTGAGTATCGCGTCCGCACAAGTCACGTCCGAGGGAAACGCCGCAGAAATCCTCGCCAAGGCGAAGGCAGTAGCCGGCGGCAGCGCTCTCGATGCCGTTGCGAGCGTCACTATCACGCAACGCGTTCACGCATTTGGCGCGACTGGAAATGGACGAGAATACGACGACGTCGCCAACGGCCGTTTCGCACAATTCGTGGATCTCGGACCGCTGTCGAACGGCAATGGCTTTGATGGAGCACAACCGTGGGGGCAAGATCCAAGCGGCGATGCGTGGCCGACCGGCGATTTCGTCTCAACGCACACAGCACGATCGGCAGCGTATCTGATTTCGCTTTCCTTTTGGTATCCCGATCGGAACGCCGGTACGACATCGTATGCGGGTATGGCCCATGACGCGAACGGCGATTACTATGCGATCCGCGCAAGACCCGTCGGTGGTTTCCCGGTTGATCTTTGGATCGATACGACAAGCTTCTTGATCCGCCGCGAGGCTATCCGGATTCCCGGCGGGCGAGATTCGATAACGACTCTGAGCGACTACCGTCACGTCGGGGACATCGTGCTCCCGTTTTCAAACCGGACGATCGCAAGCGGCAACGTCGTGGAAACGACTGCCTCCCGGGTGGAACTGAACAGCGATGTCGGAAAGTTCGTTGCAGTTCCGTCGACGCACATAAACGACGCCTCGATCAGCGCCGCCCAGTCGACAACTATCCCCTTCGATCTTATCAATAACCATCTGTTCGTGAAGGTCACGCTCGACGGCAAAGGGCCATATCAATTTATTCTCGACACAGGTGGCGCTAACATCATGACCCCCGAGGTTGCAGGTCAGCTCGGCAGCGCTGTCACGGGTTCCTTGCAAGTATCCGGCGCCGGCGCGAACACGGTCACCACCGGGTTTACTTGGGTGCCGGAACTGCAGATCGGCAACGCGACCCTGCGCCATCAAGCGTTCGCGGTATTGCCGATTGGCAGAATCATGCAAGCAGTCGAAGGACACGGCGTCGACGGCATCGTCGGGATCGAATTACTTCGGCGCTTCATTACGACAATCGATTACCAGAATAAGAAGATAACATTTGCAACTCGGCTCAGCGCACATGCGCCTGGAACTGCGATTCCTTTCGTCTACGACCAAAGCGTGCCGCTTGTCGCGGGTGTTGTCGACGGTCGCGCGGGCCAGTTCATCATCGACACGGGTAATCGAACGTCGCTCGTTCTCTACGCCCCCTTCGTGGCGGCTCACCAGTTGCTCGCTGCCTATCGATCTGATGTGCGTGGCGTGACCGGGTTTGGCTTGGGCGGTCCCAGCGTCGGCGAGCTTGTGCGAGCGCGCTCCCTGACGATCGGAACGATCCGAGTTGCAGAGCCAGTCGCGACTCTAGCGCTCGACAAGTCTGGTGCGCTCACCGAACCGGGAACTGCCGGAAACATCGGCGGCGGCATTCTCAATCGTTTTACCGTCACGTTCGATTACCGTCGACAGACGATGTATCTTGCGCCCAACGACTCTTTCAAAGTTCGCCAAGTGTACGACCGGTCAGGCTTGTTCCTCGTCAAGTCACGCACCGGCATGCGGGTTATCGGTGTGCTGACGGGCACGCCGGCATATGAAGCGGGCTTCCGCAGCGGCGACGTCATTACGGCGGTCAACGGCAAGTCCGTCGCAACGATCGGGTTGCTCGAGCTGCGCTCGCAGCTGCGCGGACAGCCCGGCACCCACTTCCGTTTCACGGTCGTATCTGGAGAAAGTGTCAAAACGGTGACACTTGCATTGCGCGAGTACGTGTAGTTTGCGCGAGTCTTCTTGAGCTCGCATATTCTGACTCTGCTATAATATCTGGGCATGGTAAAAACTCTGGCTGCTCTGGCCGCGGCCGTAGCAGCACTCACTGCGGCATCACCTGGGCCAAAGCAAAACACTGACCCAATGCTGCCGATTAGCGCCCAGCTGGCCGCTACTCGGGGCAAGCTCGTCGATAACTTCCGTGCGATCGATACGCGCTCGGGACTTGCTGTCGCGCTCGAAGCAAGGCTTGATGGAGACGCGCCGGGCATCGGGCTTTCCGAGAAGCCGGATTGGATGCGTACCTCTGACTACATTGATTACATGACATATCTCGCCAGGCTCGAGGCGAGTCTCATCGATCAATACGCGAGCGGCGTGTACCATCCGCTGGGCAGCGTTCGCGGGGCCGACGACACGGTTTTCAAGTCACCGGCAGACGGCACTATGCAACCGCTGGCCGTCTACGTGCCGAAATCGTACGATCCGCAAAAGGCTGCCTCGCTGGTCGTCTTTCTTCACGGGCGAACGTGGTCGGAAAATGATCTCATCGCGCAGCCATGGGTTCGCGCTGCAGCTGACTCAACGAACTCGATTATCATCGCGCCGTATGCCCGCGGCGACAGCCAGTATGTCGACCCGGCGTCTGTCGAGGTGTACGCAGCCCTTGATCTTGCGAAGAAGACATTTAATATCGATCCGCGCCGCATCTATCTGGCAGGTCATTCTATGGGCGGATACGGTGTTTTCATCGTCGGCCCGAAACACCCCGAAAATTGGGCGGCTGTTCTGGCTGCGTCCGGAGGCATGACGACAGAAACGAGCGCCGCGGCGCTCAAGGGCTTGCAGGGAGTTCCGGTGTACCTCGTCGTTGGATCGAACGATCCCATCGTGCCGAAAGGTTACATGAATCAGAACGTTGATCTGCTCACGCGCAGTGGCATCGAAACCCATTTCTACGAAGAGCCGGGTGGGCTGCATTCCATCGGCACGATCAGCAATGCTTTCGACCGAGCATGGCACGACATGCTCGCACGCACGCTCAGAACGCGCACCACGTCGATCGATCGACCGGTCATGCCGCCGAGCCCGTCAATGACCCCAAACACACGCCCGTGACGATGGCACACACCACTCGGCGATCGGTGCGGAATCGCGGTTTCCAACTGCTCATCGTGGCTGCTGCGAGCGCCGCGGTGTGGGCCTGTAACCGAACGAACTCGGACGTTACACCTCATCAGCAATCTGACATCGCGCTCAACCCGGCGATCGCCAGCCAAATCGACGCGCTTATGCGCA
>DASZFB010000034.1:0-14224 GCA_035940275.1 Candidatus Eremiobacteraceae bacterium
GCGGTCTTCGAGTGCTGTCGACGTTGCCGCGGTAGCACTGATCGCCGTAGCGACTTGTTCGACGAGAGGCGCGATGTTGGGGTGCAGCAGCTTGCTGCCGGGCGTCTGGGTCTTCGGCATAAGCGCCAACTCGTGCTGCGCTGCGCTCTCGGCGGCCGAGCTCTTGTTGGTCGCGTGCTCGACTTTCGCGAGCGCCTGTTGGCTTTCCATGAAGTTGCCGAGTGCGAGATCTACCTGACCTTCATGCAACAAAGCAAGTTGATTGTTGGGATCTTTTTCCAGCACGACAGTGAGCTTGTGTTGCGCATAAGCGTAGCGGCCCTCGTTTTCGTCGTGAATGGCTTGCGCGAGCAGCGCATCATTCGTCACCTGAGTGAACTCTGGATATCCGCGCAAATGCGCAACGCGCGCCGGCGATTCCGGGTGGGTCTCAAAATATTTATTCAGCAGATCGCTGTTACCGTGTCCCTTCTGACCGAGGCGCTCCATGAACGACGTCATGCCGTTGGGATCGTAGCCGGCGCGCGTCATAAGCAAGAGACCGTACTGATCGGCCTGCAGCTCGTCCACGCGTGACAGCTTGTAGACCGACAAGTTGTCGATGAGACTACCGAAGCGATAGACGAATGGAGACGCCATGGCTAAGATGCCAAGGATCAGGTTGATGATTTGAGCCTTGGCGTTGAGCGTTATCTGGTGACGGCGCTCGACGTGGCCCATCTCGTGCCCCATGACACCCGCCAGCTCGTCGTCCGAATTGACGAAGTTCAGCAGGCCATAGTTAAGGTAGACAAAGCCGCCGGGGAGCGAAAAGGCGTTGATATCGTTTGTATCAAGGATCTTGAAGTTATACGTGATGTCGGGCCGAGCGCGGTACTGCGAGAGGTTAGCACCAATCGAGTTCACCCAGTTGTTGAGAATGGGATCCGAAAGGACGGGGTTCTCTCGATCCACCTGCGCCGCCGCTTGCTGACCGATGCGGATCTCGGTGCCGGTCGACACGGCTCCCGCGGGCAAAGGCGTGTTCCCCACGATAAGGCTAACGAGCAACGCCAACGCGATGCTGCTTCTGTGCAATCTCTTCATGACGGGTGCTCCCTCGGTCCCCTCATCCCTGCGGCACCGATGGAAAGGGACGGTACGGAGAAATTTGCGACGGAATGCGTGTGGGTCCCTGCGCAGAATGCTCACATGTTATTCAGGAAATACACAGGCTTGTCCACAGCGTATTCGCCATTGCGTCCACAAGGGAAAACGGGACCGCCCGCAAAGCCGACCGATGAGGCATACGTGCAGATAAAGGGTACCAAATCAGGCCTCTTGCTCCACATGCATGAGCGGCCGCTGACTCCGGTTGTAAGCAAGCTGCGCGAGCGGCTTGCCGCGTTGCCGAATTTTTATCGAGGTGGACGGGCTGTGTTGATGCTCGGCAATCAGCCGCTCGAACCCGCCGATCTCTCCGGCATCACCGCGATCCTCGAAGAATTTGGAATCATTGCCGACGGTGCGGTATGCGATTCCGATGAGGTGGCCACCGCAGC
This sequence comes from Candidatus Eremiobacteraceae bacterium, assembly GCA_035940275.1. GTDB lineage: Bacteria > Vulcanimicrobiota > Vulcanimicrobiia > Eremiobacterales > Eremiobacteraceae > JAFANK01. Next base: position 1,542 of record DASZFB010000034.1, read on the forward strand.
TCGCGCCGCCGGGCTGCGCATCGTCGCCGCCAGCGTTGCCGCGGCTCCCCGCGTTCGCGACGACCGTACCGACCCAGCAGACGTGCGCAAGGCCTGGCACGAGGGCGGTGAGGCGGCAGCTCGCGACGCGTCGCGCCGCAACAACGGCGCTGCGAAGTCGGCGTCACCCGGCAAGACCGCCGGCGCTGAGAATTGCTATTATAAAGGAAATTTACGCTCCGGCCAGAGCTTAAGTGCGTTCGGCAGCATCGTGATCGTGGGGGACGTTAACGCGGGGGCCGAGCTTATCGCAACCGGAGACATAATCGTGTGGGGTACCCTCCGCGGCGTGGCGCATGCGGGCGCCGAGGGCGACGACAACGCCGCCGTGTACGCGTTGCGCCTCGAACCGACGCAGTTGCGAATCTCTCGCTCGATCGCTTCGTCTCCCTCGGAGGGCAGCGGCGCGCGCGGCGCCAGCACCCCGGAAGTCGCGCGCATTATTGACGGAAAAATTACCATTGCCGCCGCCGTAGCTGCGCGTGATAAGGTACGATCGAGATGAAAGACAACATCTTCGTCGTCACGTCGGGCAAGGGTGGCGTCGGAAAGACGACGACGACGGCCAATCTCGGAGTCGCGCTCGCCCGTTTGGGCAAGCAGGTTGCGCTCGTCGACGCCGACATCGGATTGCGTAACTTGGATCTTGTGCTCGGCCTTGAAAAACGGATTGTGTACGATGTTGTCGATCTAGCTGAAGGCCGATGTCAACCCCGCCAGGCGCTCATTAAGGACAAGCGCCTGCCCGGGCTCTTCCTCATGCCCGCGGCACAAACCAAAGATAAGGAATCAGTTACCGAGGCGCAGATGGCGCGCGTCGTCCATTCACTGGGGGCGGACTTCGACGTGGTGCTCATCGATTGCCCGGCCGGGATCGAGCATGGCTTCCGTAACGCTGTAGCCGGCGCGGACCAAGCGATCGTCGTAACAATGCCGGAAGTTTCTGCGATCCGCGATGCCGACAGAATCATGGGCATGCTTGGTACTCGACGCGCTCGCCTCGTCGTCAACCGCGTGCGTCCTGAGATGGTTAAGACCGGTGATATGCTGAGCGTCGACGACGTGGCGGAGATTTTGGGCCGCGAAATTCTCGGCGTCGTGCCGGACGACGAAGAGGTTATCGATACCACCAACCGCGGCCAGCCTGTTGCCCTTGACACCGGTAGCCGGTTGGCTGCAATATACACGACGATGGCACGCAGATTAATGGGCGAGGACATTCCCGCACTCCAGCTGCAAGAAGATGGCTTGTGGAATCGCATCCGACGCATCATGGTAGGTCAGCGATGAGTAACGAAGTGCGCGAGCACCACGAAGAGCAACTCGCCCTGCAGGCTCCGCCGCAAGACCAAGTGGAGCAGGCGGTGGCGCCGCCCGATCAAGACAAACAAGTCGGGAGCGCAGCAACCGAGCCGCGGCCCAAACCACGCTCTCAAACCAGGGAACGCAAAGCCGTGACTGGTCGAGCAATCGTCGTAACTTCGGGTAAGGGTGGCGTGGGCAAGACGACGGTGACTGCAAATCTTGGCGCCGCGCTCGCAGACAGCGGCAAACGGGTTGTCGTCGTCGACGCGGACGTCGGCCTGCGCAATCTTGACGTCGTCATGGGTCTGGAAAATCGAATTCGCAAGCATTCGCTCGATGTCATCGAGGAGCGTTGCACGCTCGACGAAGCGCTGGTGCGCGACCGCGTCCGCCGCTCGCTCATGCTGCTGCCGGCTGCGCAAGATCGCGACAAGGACGAGATCGATCCCGAAGACATGGAAGATCTTATCGACGAGCTGCAAGAAAAATTTGACATCGTGCTCATTGACTGTCCGGCCGGCATCGAGCAGGGCTTCCGCAACGCGGTTGTCGGTGCGCAAGAAGCTATCATCGTGACGACACCCGAAGTGTCTGCGGTGCGCGACGCCGACCGCGTCGCCGGTCTTTTGCCCAATGACATGCCGGCACGCCTCATCATCAACCGCCTGCGTCCGAAGCTCGTGCGTAAGGGGACGATGATGAGCGTCGACGACGTGCTCGAGATCCTGCGCCTCGATCTCGTTGGCGTTATACCCGACGACAAAGAGGTCATCGTCGCGACGAACCGCGGCAACTCCGTCGTCGATATTTCCGGTTCACCCACCGGTGCTGCGCTACGGCGCATCGCCTCGCGCCTGCTCGGCGAGCACGTACCTATTCCCGACATGACCGAGCAACAGGCCTGGTTCTCACGCGTGCTCTCGGGTCTGCGCCCCACACGCTCCTCAGCGGGGAAAGGATAAGAAGATGCTGGATTTCCTCACGAAGATCTTCCGCCGCGAAGAGTCGAGCAAGAGCCTTGCCAAGGAGCGATTGCGCCTCGTGCTCATGTCCGATCGCGTTGCCCTCGCGCCGGATACATTTGATCTTATGAAGGGTGAGATGCTGTCCGTGCTACAGCGCTACCTGGACATTGATGAGCACGGCATGGACGTTCATTTTGAAAATGCCGAGCGCCGCTTTACGTTGTATGCGAACATCCCGATTACCAACATCAAGTCGAGCGAGCAGATCCAGGAAGAACGCCAGCGCGTCGCCGTTGGTGGTAACGGCGTTCATTCGGGTCACGGATCGGGGACACCACGCCGTCGCCGGCGTCGCCGCCGCAACCGCAACGCCGCTGCGAATGGCGGCGACATCGCATCGCCGGAGTCGCCCGAGCCATATTCGCAGGCAGGCAACGGTACCGCGCCAGCTGAGAACGAACCAGACGAACCCACCACATCGTACTAAGCCCGTCGGGCCATAACGAATGCTCGAGCGCCCGTGGTATCTCTCGTTCAATTACCCGCTCGCGGTTACCGCGATTGGTCTTTCTATTTTCGGCTTGATCGTCATCAAAAGTGCCACGCTCCACTCGCCCGATGGCACGGGCGACTTCTCTCGGCAAGCAGTCTATCTGGTCATCGGGTTTTGTGCGATGATGATCTTCTCGTTCGTCGACTATCACTTGTGGCAGCGCTGGGCGTGGCCGCTCTACATTATCAACATCCTCATGCTTGGCGCCGTTGCGGTCGCCGGACACTCCGCGCTCGGCGCGCAGCGTTGGATCGGCATCGGCCACATCGTGTTCCAACCGTCCGAGCCGGCGAAGCTCCTCACGACCCTCTCGGTTGCGGCAATTCTTGCCGACCCGAAACGTAGCTTTACCCGCTTGAGCGATCTGTGGGTGCCGCTCGCGGCGATCGTTCCTCCGACGCTGCTCGTTCTCAAGCAGCCGGACTTGGGAACCGCGCTGATCTTTGTTGTCATCCTGACCGCGATGCTCTTCTTTGCGCTCCCGAATCTCTTCCATTTCGCAGCATACGCCGCCGGCCTGGCCCTCATCGGCACGTTTACCGTGCTTTCACCATTCGTCCTCAGAGGCTACCAGCGCCAGCGCTTGCTCGCATTTTTACATCCGCAGAACGATCCGCAGGGTTCGGGTTGGAGTCTTATGCAGTCGAAGATTGCAATCGGATCCGGGAAACTCTTGGGCAAAGGGCTGTATCATGGCACGCAGACGCAGCTTGGCTTCGTGCCCGAGCATCAGACGGACTTCATCTTCACGGTGGTTGGGGAAGAGCTCGGCTTTGTCGGTGCAACGCTCTTGCTCGTGTTGTATGCGGCGCTGCTTGGACTATGCATGCTCGCGGTGACTGCGGCGCGCGACCGCTACGGCCTATTGATCGCTGCCGGCATCGTCGCGATGTTTTTGTTCCAAGTGTTGATCAATATCGGCATGACCGTCGGCATCATGCCAATTACGGGTATCCCGCTGCCCTTCATTTCCTACGGTGGATCGAGTCTTGTGACGTGTTTCATCGCGATCGGCATCTTGCTCAACATCCATCTCCAACGCTATAAGATGAGTTTTAGAGACTCGCAATGACGCGCCCTAGATGACGTCATGTAGCGGTCGACCTCGTGTCGACCGTGGACCTTTAGGTCCGTTCCACGCCGCCCGCGCCTAAAGGCGGGACGCGTCTCGGTGCCGAAGAGTGGACCAGAGCCTGACACTCATGAGGTTCCACGGATCGCGAAGCGATGCCGATGTATGTGCGGTGTGGCATCTGGTTTGAAGCGCACCGCCGGAGATTGACATTCAAAGTTTTTTGAAAAGGGCAAATACGCTCGCCCGCCGTTTCGCAAACCGGTACCCAGCAACTGTCCGGCCCGTCCAGTCCTCCGCTTTTGAGCCCACCGCACGCTTGCGTGCTGAAGGTCTCGCGGATGCGACCGGCATGGCGAGGGATCAAGGCTGATCATTAACACGAGGGATGCTCGCGCAACCGCCCGGCTTAATGCCTGTATGCGGCGCCGCGCCATTTCCCATTTTCTGCAAGCAAAGGTGTACGGTATTGAAGACCGAGATTTTGATTTCATGCGACGATTGGGAGAACCGCGTCGCCGTCCTTGAAGAAGGCTCACTAGCGGAGATTTATTTCGAGCGCGAAGAAAAAGTAATCGGTTCCATCTACAAAGGCCGGGTCGAAAATGTCCTCCCCGGCATGGGCGCGTGCTTCGTCAACATCGGACTCGGGCGCAACGCCTTCCTTTACGTCGACGACATCATGCGGGACCCTATCAACATCGGCGAGACCGAGATTACCGACCGGCGCCGTGGACACACGGTCAACGAGCTGCTCAAGGTCGGCTCCGAAGTTCTGGTTCAGATTGTGAAAGAACCGCGCGGCCTCAAGGGAGCGCGCGTTTCGACCAACGTCTCGCTGCCCGGACGCTACCTCGTCCTTATGCCGACCGGTCGTTACTCGGGTGTCTCATCGCGCATCGAGGATGCAAGCGAGCGCGAGCGGCTCAAGCAGATCATGCGCCGCGTGCGACCCGAAGGAATGGCCACGATCGTGCGTACCGCAGCGCAAGGTGTCAGCGAAGCCGAGCTCATTGCCGACCTTGGCGTCCAGCTGCGTCTGTGGCACGGGATTCTCGAAAGCTATAAACGGTCGACCGCGCCTGCGCTTTTGCACAAAGATCTCAACTTAGTCTTCAAGGCGGTGCGCGATTTTCTGACGAGCGACGTCTCCGCGGTGTACATCGATTCGAAAGAACAGTTCGATGAGATCCGCTCGACGATGTCGCTGCTCGGGCCGCAGTATATTGACAGGCTGAAACTTGTCGATGGACCGGGCACGCTTTTTGCCCAGCGCGGCATTGACGAAGAACTGCAAAAACTGCTCAAACCGAAGATCCCGCTGCCGTCGGGCGGCCATCTCGTACTCGAGCACACGGAAGCGCTGACGGTCATCGACGTCAACACCGGAAAGTTCACGGGCGGGCGCAATCTCGAAGATACTATTGTGCGCACAAACGTCGAGGCTGCGGCTGAGATTGCGCGCCAGGTGCGCTTGCGCGACATCGGCGGCATCATCGTCGTCGACTTCATCGACATGACGCACGAGCGCAACCGGGAGCAGGTCATTGTAACCCTGACGGGAGCCCTGCGACGCGATCGCACGCGTAGCACCATTCAAGAATTTTCGAATCTCGGGTTGCTTGAGTTTACGCGCAAGCGCGTGGGCAAGGACCTGGCGGGCCAACTGCGCTCCGACTGCCCCTATTGTGCCGGTCTCGGCAATGTCATGTCGAGCGAGACGGTCGCGATTGGCGTGTTGCGGCAAATCCGCGAGCGCATCTCAAAAAACGGCGTCAAGAAGTTGGACGTCGTTGCCGATCCCGGCGTCGCAACCCAACTCTTGGGTTGGTACAGAGATGAGTTTGAGAAGCTTGCGCGCGACCACGACATCGATGTCGCGCTCTATGTCGAGCCCGGACATCACCGCGAGCAAGTTGTTGTCGAAGAGTCACGTCGAATGCGTGCAGCGCCCCTTGCGGGCAGTATCGTCGAAGCGGAGCTGCTAGCGGTTCGCCTTCCGAACCCCGCGTCCGGCGTCGCTGAAGTCAATGGCTACCTCATCGAAGTCAAGGATACAGCAAACGCCACGGGCCAGACCGTGAAACTGCGCATCGCCGAAGTTGAAGGCAACTTGGTGCACGCGGAACTGGCCGAGCCGCTCCCAATTGCGGGTAGACGCCGTCGTGGTCAGCGGGGCCGCGGTAAGGACGTGGCAGCGGGTGATAAGCCAATTGCGCCTCCGGCACCGCCGTTGCGCGAACTCGTCGCTGCCGAAGACGGTCGCGGACGCAGCGATGAAGCAGAGCGTCGTCCGGAACGCCCACGCAGGCATGAAGCGGTTGCGTTTTCGGTTGCTGATGATGATGATGAAGCGCCGCGCGTCGCATCGCCGGCAGCGCGAGTCGTCCAAGCTCCTCGTTCGGGGAGAGCAAGACCGCAAACCGGTCGCGGTGAGGCTCCCGCTCGTGGCGGCAGACGTCGCCCTGGTGGCCGGCCGTCCGCGCCCCCGCAAACACAACCACTCGTAGTTGGGGGCGAGGGCGACATCGATTATGATGACGGCGATGAAGATGCCGTGATCACATCGCCCACCACGCCGGTAGTGCGCCAACCGCGCCCCGCCGAGGCTGAAACTGTCACAGGAGATGGCTCGGTGCCCAGGCGACGGCGACGTCGTGGTCGTGGGGGCAAGGGTCGCATCGGAGAGCGCCCGGTTGCCACCGCGTCTGGTGACGACGAAGCTGAGCCCGTGTACCACGAAGAAGAAAGTTCCGAGTGGCCGCGTCGCAGCGCGCAACCGCAGGAGCGCGAAAGAGCGCCGCGAGAGCGAACACCCGCGCCTTATGATGAAGACGAAGATGTCGACGATGACATGAGCGCGGTCGTCGATCCACGACAACCAGTCGCAGGGCAAAGGCCGCCGAAGCGCTTCGGCCCCGTGCGCCAGCTCTATGGACGCCCAGTGCCGCTCGATGAGACTCGACCGCGACCAGAGCGCCCGCCGCGCGAAGAATCGCATGGCAAACGCGCTCCGGGATCTGGGCAAGGGCGTCCGCAGCGGGCGACGCAGGCTCGCCAACCACGAGATCATCAACCGCGCGAACGTGAGGAAGAACTCGACATCGTTATTAAACCACGTGGCCCGGCGGCGATTCACGTTGAGATGCGTACCGATGCCCCCGTCCGGCGCCGGCCAGAGCGTGAGGACGAGCATGAGCGCGACGCACGACCTTCGCGCGAGCCGCGCGATGATCGACCTCCACGCGAGCCGCGCGACGATCGAGGACGTCCTGATCGAGGACGTGGTGATCGAGACCGTGGACCGCGCCCAGAGCGTCGCGAGCGAAAAGAAGGCGACTCACGTTTCGGCAGGGGATCGCGCGATCGACAACCGTCACCGAAACGTGAAGGACCGACGATCAGACAAGTCTATCCGCCGCCCGGCCAGGAACCGGCTGTTGAGGAAGAGCGCGTCGCTGGGGCCGAGTCAAACGCGCCTAAACCTGCCTTCGGGCGGCGGCAACCTCACGGACCGATGATGCGACCGACGGACGCTCCGCCTGTGCCCAAGGGCAAAGTACGACAACTCTATCCACCACCGCCTGACGTTGAAGAGATTCCAGCTCCACAGCTCGACACGCACGCGTACGATCCCGTGGTCTTCGACGAGGCCGGGGATGAAGATAGCAACTCGGTGTTCGTCAACGATGCTGAAGAGCTCGACGATCGGCGACGCAGAGCGCGCGAGCGTGGAGGAGCGAGGCGTCGCGCAGGGGCTGCCGGCGACGAAACGTCAGACCCAAGCTCAGAGGGTGCCGCGGCGAAGCCCTACGATCCGACCGTTCACGAGAGCGATGAATGGCCTGTATTCTAACCTATAACGGTAAGACGCCAAAGATCGGAACGGGTGTATTCATCGCGCCTACCGCCTCAGTCATCGGTGACGTCGAGTTGGGTGACGGCGCAAGTGTTTGGTTCGGCGCCGTCTTGCGTGGGGATGAAGCGGGCATTCGGATCGGCGCCAATACGTCCGTGCAAGACAACGTCGTCATTCACGTCTACGAAGGTCACGATACGGTCATCGAGGACCACGTGACCATCGGGCACGGCGCGATTTTAGAAGCGTGCCATGTAAAAAGCGGCGCGCTCATCGGCATGAACGCGGTTGTCTTGGAGCGCGCGACGGTTGGGCGCCAAGCGCTTGTTGCAGCCGGCTCGGTTGTGCTCGAAGGTCAGGAAATCCCGGACGGAATGCTCGCGGCGGGTGCGCCCGCCAAGGTAAAGCGTGCTCTTAAAGGCCGCTCAAAAGAGTGGCTCGAGGTTGGCGCTTCGGCGTATATGCGACTAACGAAGACCTATCGCGAACAAGGTATCGGCCGGCCTGAAGACGTCCATGAAAGTTCCCTTCGTTAGTTTTCCGGCGGCACCACTAAACTCTGCGCAGAAGCGCCTCCACTGTGCGCAAGTCTTCCAAGCAATCAACATTGACCGCAACTTCCGGATCGCGGCACATAATGCCGCGACACACGAGCTTTGTCAGCTGGTCGGCGCGCCGCTCGAGTTCGCCGATTGTTAACTGACCCATCAGAACTTTCAACACAAGAGTTGGCGAAAAAAGCGCAGCTAATTTCGCCGGTGACTTTCTTGCGTCGGTGAAATTTCGCAGTACCGTTTCGATCTGCGCGGCAGCACCGGCGCGAATGACGCTCAAACCCGCACCGCAAAACGTTCCTTCTCGAAGCCGCACCCATGTATGGCGAACACCCGGATACAAACGGTCGTGCACGCGGCGCTCGACGAATCCGTAGCCGACATCGCACGGTGTTTGCGCCGCAAGCTCGGCAAAGCCGTCGACTGCGGGGGTGGTCAAAAGCGGCATATCCGTTGCTGTGATGACGACGCGTTCGTCATCGGGCAGGCCTGTGAACCCAGCGAGAACGCTGCTAATGAGATCGACCCCGGGCTCGATGAGCTGATCGGAGAGCTGCTCGACTATCGGTACTTGTGCCGCGGCAGATGCCGGCGTGATGCAGCGAATCTGTCGAATTGCCGGCGATCCGCGCAGCGCGCGCAGAACGCGCACGAGCATCAGCTCACCGGCGATTGGGAGATACGCCTTGTTGGGTACGTCGTAGCCGGCTTGGCGGAAATCAGGCTCGAGCGATCCACCGGCAAGTGCGACAGCCGTGAAACGGCCGTCAGTCACTGCTGAATCCTGTCGCGTACGTCCACTCGCCGGCTTCGACCGAAATCTTCGCGAGCGCATCATGGGCGGCTGTTCGGGTCTCGAAGAATCCTGCGACGCACGAACCGCTGCCGCAGAGAAGAGCAGCGCGGGCGCCAACGCGTTTGAGCCGCTCGCGTGCCTGCGCGACTGCTGGTAGCGAGCGTTCGATGACATCTGTGAAATCGTTATGCAGCAACTCAACAAAACGATCGAAGTCGCTCGCTGCATATGCATCGCATATTTCATCAGCCGATGCAAGCGATTCGCTTCCAAGATCGTGAGGAACACCGGCTTCATCAAGCAACGCGTACGCGTGCGCAGTCGAGCTGCCGATCGCCGGTTGCAAGAGCGCGACTCCCCAGTGTGGAGTCTGTGCCACGCGCCTCACGACTGTGTCTCCAACCCCTGAGATGATCCGCAACCCCGACGTGAGGAAACTCGGCACGTCAGAGCCCGTGCGCAACGCTGCGCCTGTGAGCTGTTGGTGCGAGACCGGAACTCCGTCGCCAGAAAAAATTAGCGCAAGACCCAGCAGCGCTCCGGCTGCGTCCGCACTGCCGCCGCCCAAACCGGCTTGCATGGGAATGTTCTTTTCAATAACGAGGCGGACGTGGGGCAATTCTCGCTCCAGCGCTTGCGCTGCTTGCCACGCGAGGTTGTCGCGCTCGGCCAGCTCGCTGTGCTCGCAGACGACTTGGAAGCCGCGGGGTGAGGGATTGAAATGCAATTCGTCGGCGAGCTCAAGCTCGGCGACAACCGAGAGAAGTTGATGCAGAGAGCCAGCAAGCGGCCCAACCTCGAGGCGCAGATTGAGCTTGGCATGCGCTTCCAAAGAGAAGGCGCTGAGCACCGTCCTCACGGCTTTCCGCCGCTGGACGGGTTCGTCGTATGTATGTCCCGCGACACGTTAGCTCCAGGCACTATTTGAAATGCCGATAATCCTTGTGTCCTTGTGAAGTAACGGACCTTTGAAGTAACGGACCTTTAGGTCCGTTTAAACCCGAAACCTATCTAAGGAGTCTTATACTAGTGGACAGCATGGTCGTCCGCGACACCCAAAAACCGCCGGAACTCGACAGCCTGCTGCGGCAGATGCTGGCGCTCGGCGCATCCGACTTGCATCTCAAGGCCGCAGCGCCACCGATGTCGCGCGCCCACGGCGTCCTCAAGCCGTTGTCCGAGCGGCCGCTGTCTTTGCCCGAATGCGAGAATCTCATCTTCTCTTCCATGACGCACGCGCAACAACAAGAATTCATGGAGTCGAAAGAGCTCGACTACGCGTATGGTTTGCACGGTCACGGTCGTTTCCGTGTCAACGCGTATTTTCAGCGCGGCACTGTGAGCGCCGCCTTCCGCTCTGTGCGTCTCGACATACCAAGTTTTGAAGAGCTGCGGTTGCCTCCATCGTTGCGCACGCTTTGCGATCACCGTGACGGCATCGTGCTGCTTACCGGCGCAACCGGCACCGGCAAATCGACAACGCTCGCCGCGATGATCGACCACATCAACGCGACGCAGCGTCGACACATCGTGACGATTGAGGATCCCATCGAGTATATCCACGTTGACAAAATGTCGATTATCTCGCAGCGTGAGGTTGGCATCGACACCGAATCGTTTACCGTCGCTCTCAAACAAGCGTTGCGCCAAGACCCCGACGTCATCCTCATCGGTGAGATGCGCGACCCTGAGACGATCATCACCGCGCTGACTGCCGCCGAGACCGGCCACCTCGTTCTCTCAACGCTCCACACGCAAAACACCACGCAAGCGGTCGAGCGCATCATGGACGCACTGCCGGAAGCAAACAGAAAAATGTTCATGGTGCAGTTGGCGACGAGCTTGCGCGGCATCGTTTCACAGCGACTATTAACCCGCCTCGATGGATCTGGTGTCGTGCCGTCGGTCGAGGTGCTCATCGCTACGCCGACGATCAAGAGTCTTGTCATGGAAGGCAAGTTCAGCGAGATGTATCAATACATCGCCGGCGGCCGGTTCGACGGCATGCAAACCTTTACGCAGTCGCTCATCGACTTGTATCAGAGCGGCCTTGTAACGGAAAAAGAAGCGTACTCAAAAGCAGATCGTCCTACCGAGTTTCGGCTCGCCATTGAAGGACACATCACGAGCGGTTCGGACATGCAGGAGATGGGAACGTATCAGTGAGCGGCACAAAGCGCCAAGCCAACGACTGGTACTCGCCGTATTTCGCGCCCACAACCGTGTTCATCGCGGTGACCGTGCTCATCGTCTCGATTCAGGCGGGTAAGTACGTCGGCAATTACTACGTCGCGCGTGACAGAGCCGCGACGTTGGCGCTACCGGTGGCCAACACTGCCACCGTGGTCCATATGCCGACAAAGTCGACCGTACGCGGCACACAAATCAAACCGCGTCCATCCACTTCAAGCAAGACACCGCACTAGCAACCGCCAACCTTATAAAGCCGCGTTGTGCGCACCAACTTGGTGCGTTTTACCGAATACCCGTCATCGCGTCCCGGCCGGTGGGGGTACACAGAGTGCGCCGGTTTTGCTAGCATAGTAGTTGAGGTACGATCGTGAAACAGAAGGGTACAGACAAAGTTAAGCGCGGACTGGCGCAAATGCTCAAAGCCGGCGTCATCATGGACGTCACGACGCCGGAGCAGGCCATCATCGCGCAAGAGGCCGGGGCAGTCGCGGTGATGGCGCTCGAGCGCGTGCCGGCAGACATTCGCAAAGAAGGTGGCGTCGCGCGCATGGCGGCCATCGAAGTCGTGCAGCGAATCATGGACGCGGTCACGATACCGGTCATGGCCAAAGCGCGCATCGGCCACTTCGTCGAAGCGCAGGTGCTGGAAGCGCTGGGCATCGACTTCATCGACGAGAGCGAAGTGCTCACGCCTGCGGACGAAGCGTATCACATCGATAAGCGACCGTTCACCGTGCCCTTCGTGTGCGGTGCACGTAATTTGGGAGAAGCCCTGCGCAGAATCGCTGAGGGTGCGGCAATGATTCGCACCAAGGGCGAGGCCGGTTCCGGAAATATTGTCGAAGCCATTCGCCACCTGCGACAAGTCAATGACGAGATCCGGCGTTTGACCGTCCTGCCGGAAGAGGAGCTTGTCAGCGTGGCACGAGATCTCGGTGCGCCGGTTGAGATCGTGCGCGAGGTCGCGCAAGCCGGTCGCCTGCCCGTGGTGATGTTTGTCGCCGGCGGCATCGCAACACCGGCGGACGCAGCGTTGTGCATGCAACTCGGATCGGAAGGCGTCTTTGTGGGTTCGGGCATTTTCAAGAGCGCCAATCCTGCCAAGACCGCGAAAGCGATCGTTGAAGCGACGCACTATTTTGACGACCCGAAGGTCGTCCTCGAAGTCAGCAAGGAGCTCGGCGCTCCAATGCCCGGACTCGAAATAAGCCAGATACCCAAGGAACAACTTCTGGCCGGCCGCGGCTGGTAAACTATCGTGCCCGCAAGCAAGAGCACCAAGGCAGCGGATTCCGCCGCTAAGGCGCACCTGCGCATCGGCGTCCTTGCGCTACAAGGTGACATCGA
>DASZFB010000035.1:0-4488 GCA_035940275.1 Candidatus Eremiobacteraceae bacterium
CGCCAAATCTTGCGGCGGTCGTATTCGACGACAGGATCGATGTGCAGCACATCGTCTTCCGTGGGTTCCGCAATAAGCTCGAGAGGAAACGACATCATTGGAGCGGCCCCCTTACGCCCTAATTATACCCGTCTCAGGCTGAAATAACCATATGCCAAAAGTATGTTTCCAAAAGGTGAAAGGAGACGGCACAATAATGACCGGCCTCGCCTTTGGTTTACCCTGTAAGGCTTACGGCAAACGCTTCAGATGCTGGCTGATTATCTGGTCGGCGGCGCTCTTCGGGTCGAGCTCGCGGCGGAGGACTGCTGCCAGGATGTCCTCCATGGCGCCATTGCGTGAGAGCGAATCGCTAATGTAGGCTCCGACTCCAACTGTCACCGCTTCGAGAACTTCCTCGCGCAAGCGGTCGTGCGAGCGACCCATCAGCTCGTCCGCGTTGAGGACTAGCCTGTGCCGCTGACACGCGTCCCAAACTTTGTCGACTCCCGCTCCCGTAATGGCCACGGTCTCAACGATTGGAGGAACCCAACGTCTGCGCCGCTCCTCAGAACCGCCAAGCGTGAGCATCGCGCGCAAGTCAGCGACCATGATTGCCGCTCCCGGTCTGTCCGCCATATTGACGACGAAGCAATCGGCGATCTCAAGTAAGCCCGCTTTGATCGTTTGTACGGAATCACCCAGACCGGGGATCGTGACGACGACAACGGTGTCCGCCACTTTCATAATCTCAAGCTCAACCTGTCCGACGCCGACTGTTTCGACAAGAATGACGTCGCAGCCGAACGCATCGAGCGCGCGTATGACGTCGCGGGTCGCAGGCGCAAGACCCCCGTGCGTGCGCCGCGCCGCCATGCTTCGAATAAAGACACCACTGTCGCCCGCATGACGTTGCATGCGCACGCGATCACCGAGCACCGCCCCACCCGTAAACGGACTTGACGGGTCGACGGCGATGATGCCGACAGATCTGCCGTCCTTGCGAATTATTGAGGCTAGTGCGTCAACGAGTGTGCTCTTGCCAGACCCTGGCGGTCCCGTGACGCCGATGACATGCGCATGACCTGTATGCGCATAGAGCGCCGCGACAAGCCGGCCCGCATCGGCCTCTGAGTTCTCGATTTTCGTAATTGCTTTCGCGAGCGCTCGCCAATCGTGCGCGAGGACGCGACGTGCGAGCTCGAGAGTTCCGTTTTTGTCCTTTTCAGAGGATCGTGCGCCCATAGGCATTGTCGCTTCCCGTCAGCTTTTGAATGAGCCTGTTGGGAGCGGGATAAATGCACTCGACACCCAAGGATTTAGCGCATGCAGACCGCGACCACGCGCCTCTCAGTGAAAAGGCCCTTCAGCCTTTTCTCGACTGTTGTCTCACACGGCTGGTATCAAACATTGCCGTTTCGCTGGGTCGCGGGTGACGAGGCGCTGCTTCGCGCGGAAGCCCTTCGCGACGGTCGCGTCATGCTGGTGCGCGTCGAAGAAGCCGCGTCGCCGCGCCGCAACTATCGCGATCTTCTCGTCACTATTAAAGGTGACGGAGCCAGTGACCCCGGCGTTGCATCGGAAATGGCTCGTCGCGTCGATGTCATGCTGCATGCGAGCGAAGACCTTAGCGGATTCTACGAACTTTGCAAAACGGTGCCCGAACTCGAAGCCGCGCGCAGACTTGGTGCCGGACGTTGCATGCGAGCGCCGTCATTATGGGAAGACGTCATCAAGACGATTTTAAGCACAAACGTAACCTGGCGACAAGCAGTCACGATGATAAATCGCCTAGCGCAGCTTGGCGACCCATGCCCAGCCGACCCGAGTCTACGTGCGTGGCCCACCCCAGGCCAAGTCGTGCGTGCTAAAGAGAAGTATCTGCGCGACACGGTGCGCGCGGGTTATCGTGCGCCCTACATCATGGAACTTGCCAAAGCCCAAAAGTCGGGCTCACTCGATCTTGAAACGATCGACGCCGCAGCGAAGAAGATGACCGAGAAGCAGCTTTTCGACGCACTCATCGCGCTCAAGGGCGTGGGCAAATCATCAGCCCATTTCCTTATGAATCTGCTGGGCCATTACGATCATTTGCCCGTCGACAGTGCGACGTACTCGTACGCCACGCGCGAGCTGTTTCATGGAAAGCGGCCGACCGAGAAACAAATTCGGCGTCGTTTTGCCCGTTATGGGAAATGGCAGTCACTGGCCTATTGGTTTGGACGCTGGGAGCCGCGCCTCGAGTGGTGGCAGCCCGTGAAGAGCCGCTCATGATTCTGCACGCAGACCTCGACGCATTTTACGCGAGCGTTGCGCAGCGAGATGATCCCACGCTGCGAGGCAAACCACTTGTCATCGCCGGATCGAGCCGGCGTGCCGTTGTGCTGACCGCTTCGTACGAGGCGCGCCCATTTGGAATCCGTAGCGCTATGCCTCTGTATCAAGCGAGGGAGCGGTGCGCGCAGCTCATCGTTGTGCCGCCCGATTTTACAAAGTACCGTGAGGCCAGCAAGGCTGTCTTCGCCATCTTCCACGACCACGCGCACGCCGTTGAAGGCATGTCACTTGACGAAGCATTTCTGGATTTAGGAAGAGTCTCGCTTGACGAGGCGGTTGAAACTGCCAAGAAGGTCAAGTCTGCGGTGCGCACCTCGACGTCGCTGTCGATTTCGGTTGGCATTGCAACCGGCAAGATGATGGCCAAGATCGCAAGCGATGACGGCAAGCCCGATGGTCTCGTCGCCGTTCCAGTCGGCGCGGAAGCCGCATATCTCGCAGATAAACCTGTCCGGCGGCTGTGGGGCATCGGACCAAAGACCGAGCAGCGGCTGGTGAGTCACGGCCTCGAACGAATCGGGCAAATCGCGAATTTGTCGGACGAGCAACTGCATGCACTCTTTGGTCGTTGGGGAATCGAGGTGCGAGATCTCGCGCGCGGCATCGACCCACGGCCCGTCACAGAAGATTGGGAAGCTCGCTCGATTTCGAGTGAAGAAACATTTGAACACGATGTGACCGATGCCGCCGCTCTTGCCCAAATCGTTCAAGTGCAAGCCGGCGACCTTGCCGAGCGGCTGCGGCACAAGCATTTGTGCGCCTACACTGTGGGGATCAAAATAAAACTTTCGGATTGGCGGATCTTTGGACGTCAGACCTCCTTTGTCGAACCGGTCGACGATGCGGAGACGATCGCGCAAGCGGCCGTGCACTGTCTTACGAAGACGGTTATCGGTCAACCCGTGCGCTTGATCGGCGTGCGCGTCACAAATTTGGCGCCACACGCAGTACGTCAGACAAGCCTGTTTGGTACACATGGATCCGAGACTTAAGCCAGGCCGCTGGCGGCGACGACGCAACCGCCGCGCGCGCCGGATCGGCTTGATGCTCGTCGTTGTTATTGTGCTGGCTCTTATCGTCATTTTCATGCGCGCACGCACGCCGCACCATAGCCTGAACGTTCAACCCTCACCCTCGGCCCCAAGTCAGAACCATAGGACCTCGTGGCTGCACGCCGGCGCCCCCTGGAGTCCGTCGCAAGCGGCAAGGTTGCGACTTCAATTGGCCGGCCTTGCTGGCGCCGATGCATTCCCCGTATCGACCGGCATGCTCGTCGTCGACGGCCGAGACGGCCGCGTGCTGTATACTCGTAACGCGAGTCTACCGCTCGTGCCAGGTTCTGCGATCAAGCTCGTCACGGCAGCCGCAGCGCTCGACGCGCTCGGGCCCGATCATCGGTTCGTGACATCAATCGTCTCGGACGCGAGGCCCGACGGAGGCGTTCTCAACGGAAACATATGGCTTGTGGGAGGCGGCGATCCAGAACTAACCAGCGACAACCTCCGAAGCGCCGTCCGCGAGATCCAACTACGCGGCGTTCAAAGTATTGCGGGAAACATTTACGCAGACGGTTCGCGCTATGGTCCAGATCGAGTGAGCGACAGTTGGGAACTCGACGATCTTCAGTACGGATGGGCTGCACCTGCGAGCGCACTGTCTATCGATGGAGGCTCTCTCCAATTTACCATTACGCCGAAAGCGGGTACCGAGGCAACCGTTGCCGTGGACCCACCTGGGCAAAACGTCATTGCATCGGTTGAGACAGCTCCCTCGGACGCTGAGAACACTTTGCACATTGACCAGCTCCCGAACGGCGGCGGGTACCAAGTCCGCGGCCAAATTCCCTACGGAGCGCCGCAGAAGTACTGGCGAGCGGTACCACATCCAACGCGAGCAGCGGCTGTGTCGCTGCTAGCGATGCTGAAGATCGCCGGGGTTGAGGTGAGCGGCTCCGCCGGCGAAGCCAGCTCGCCGACTCGGCCTATAACGCTATGGCAACATCGCTCCCGAAGTCTCGATCTCATCATCAAGCACATGTTCTTGCTGAGCGACAACCATTACGCCGAAGAGTTGCTCAGGGCTGTTGGTTGGAAAGCATCTGGTCTTGGCGATCTGCCGAATTCTTTTGCGGCTGAACAAGACTTTTTGCAGCGCAATCACATACCGAGTGAA
>DASZFB010000036.1:0-5957 GCA_035940275.1 Candidatus Eremiobacteraceae bacterium
TTTGCTCTTGAGAAGTGTAATTGCGGCTTTGGCGTCGGCGAGCGATCGCACGATGACGTCGTGAGCGCGAATGCCCAGCGCGGCATCGATCGCGATCGCGTGACGCTCGTTGACTTTGATCTGGCTCACGACAGTGCCGACCACGCCCGCTAATTTTCCTGACTTTGCGGCTTCGAGAATCTCGCGCGAGCCCGCCGGTGCGCCGGCGGCTCCAGTTTCAAATTGTTTGAGAGCATCGCGCCTGGCTTCAAGGGCCATAACGCGAGAGTGTGCGTTCTCTCTCGCTGTGCGCCGCTCGTCGAGCGTGCCCGTCGCAGCAGTTGTTTCACTTTCGGCTCGCTGTTGCGCAGCTTCAAGCTTCTCGGCCTGCGCGCTGAGTTTCTCGAGGTCAGTGCGGATTTGAATTTGCCGAGCTCGGCTCTGCTCGATGCCCTTGCTAGCAGCTTCGACTTCTGTTGCAAGCCGCTTGCCCGTATCGCCGAGGCGCTCGAGGTCGGCTTTGGCTGCTGCGGCGGCCGAGTTGCTCTCGGTCGAGCGCGCCACAGCGCGCATGCGCGCGTCTTCCGCCGAGCGGAGTGCGTCATATGCTCGTTCCCAGTCGGTTGTTCCGGAGGCCTCAAGCGACGCCGCCGACTCGGCGAGCGTGAGCGCTTCATCGCGCGATTGACGGCTCTGACGCAAATCTTCAATTGCCGTTGACAGTTTTGCGTCCGCCTGCGCTGCTGCGTGGGCGGCGGCATCGACCTCGCGCTCGAGCGTTTCGCAGCCGCGCACGAGCTCTGTAGTGCGTGCGGTCGCCGCGGCATGAGCAGACGCGTGCTGCTGCAGCTCTTCGGCGAGCTTCGTGTGCGTTGCATTGCGCTCGTCAAGCGCCAGCGAGGCCTGATATTCGTCGTAACGCGCCTTGTTGACCGCCGCCTGCATTTCGCTGTGATGCTTGGCGGTCGCGGCGGCTTCATGTTCGTCCACGCCGAGCGATTTCACGATGCGCTCGCGCTCGTCGCGGCGTGCTACCGTCTTGCGCACGTAGGAAAGGATTTCGAAGTCCCGCAGCTGCTGGTTAACTTTTTGATAACGCTTCGCACGCCGCACTTGCTGTTCGATTGCCGGAATCTGCTTCTCCAGCTCAATGAGCAGATCGTTTACCCGCAGCGCATTGATGGCGGTTTGTTCCAAGCGCCGCTGTGCTTCACGCTTGCGCGCGCGATAGCGCGCCGTGCCGGCCACGCCCTCAAACAACTCGCGCCGTGCCTCGGGCTTCGCCGACAAAATTGCATCGATTTCACCTTGCGAAACGATGGCGGCGAGATCGGCCGCCAAGCCCGTTCCTAAGAGGAGATCGGTGATATCGCGCAGCCGCACTTGGGACTTATTAAGGAAGAACTCGCTTTCGCCCGAGCGATAGGCTCGGCGCGTGATGGCGAGTTCGGCAAACGGCGTTGGCAGCGCGCCATCCGAGTTGTCGAAGGTGAGTGTGACCTCGGCCATGCCGAGCGGTCTGCGCTGGCTGTTGCCGGCAAAAATGATGTCGTCCATGCGCGCGCCGCGCAGCTGCCGAGCGCTTTGCTCACCGAGCACCCAGCGCACCGCGTCGACAAAGTTCGACTTGCCGGATCCGTTCGGACCGACGATCGCAGAAACGCCGGGGTGAAATTCGAGATGCGTTCGCTCCGCGAACGTCTTGAAGCCGAAGAGATCGATGCTCTTAAGGTAGATGCGCGCTTACCTCATGTGCGACTGGGCCGCCGCCCAATTCTTGCCAGCGCCTCACGTGCGGCCGCGGTCTCCGCTTGTTTCTTCGTGGCGCCGCATCCCTCGCCCGCAGTTTTCCCGGCAACAGATACGCTGACCGTGAATAGCCGCGCGTGCGAAGGCCCGCTCTGCGCCGTAATGGCGTAGTGCGGTGCCTTCTTATACTTTGCCTGAGCATATTCTTGCAGTGCCGTCTTTGGATCGGTTACCTCGCTCAGGCTGGCATGCGCAAGATGGTGACGCTCGATGAATCGTCTCGTAACGTCAAGACCTGCGTTCAGAAAGAGCGCGCCGATGATAGCCTCAACGGCAGCCGCCAAGATCGACGGCCGGTGTTCACCGCCTGACGCCTTCTCACCGCGGCCGAGTAAGAGCAGTGGAGCTATCTCCAGGCGCTGCGCCGTCTGCGCGAGCGCAGCACGGGAAACAAGCGCGGCACGCATGCGCGACAGCTTGCCCTCGGGCATCTCAGGATGACGGAGGTACAAAGCGTTGGTGACAACTGCCCCAAGTACCGCATCTCCGAGGAATTCCAGACGTTCGTTCGAGCTGCCGACGCCGTCATGCTCGCCGCGCTCGGCCGCGTAGGAATCGTGCGTCAGGGCTGTGTCGAGCAGTCCGCTCTCAGCCAAGGATTCGTCGAGCCCGAGCTTACGCGCAAGGCCTTGCACCGCGCGTCGCCGCGCCAGCCCCTGCGACACGGGTCAGTTATCTGAGAACTTGCGGAACACGAGCACGGCGTTATGGCCGCCGAAGCCAAACGAATTGGAGACCGCGATGTTGACCTCATGCTTGCGGGCAACGTTCGGAACGCAGTCGAGGTCGCATGCCGGGTCAACATGCTCGTAGTTGATCGTCGGCGGAATGATCCCATTATGAATCGTGAGGACCGTGCAGATACCTTCGAGCGCGCCGGCCGCTCCCAGGGCGTGGCCGAACATCGACTTGTTCGAACTCACGGGAATTGTCTTGGCGTGGTCGCCGAACACCTGGTGCACCGCCTGAGTTTCGGCTGCGTCACCGAGATCCGTCGACGTCGCGTGTGCGTTAATGTAGTCGACGTCGGTCGGCTTGATGCCGGCGTCCTTGAGCGCTCTCACCATTGCGAGCTTCACGCCTCGCGCTTGCGGATCGGGGGCGACCATATGGTACGCGTCTGACGATTGACCGTATCCTGTTATCTCGCCATAGATGTGCGCTCCGCGAGCGCGCGCGTGATCGAGCTCCTCGAGGACAAACGCACCTGCCCCTTCTCCAATGACGAAGCCGTCACGCGTCTTGTCGAACGGCCGGCTGGCCGATTTCGGATCGTCGTTGCGCGTTGAGAGCGCGCGCATGGCGCAGAAGCCTCCAACCGCGAGCGGCGTAATCGGGGCCTCTGAACCACCCGAGATCACAACGTCCGCAAAGCCGTGCTTAATGGTGCGCATGGCGTCGCCGATGGCATTGTTCGACGACGCACACGCGGAAACGGCCGTTTGCGAGGGTCCGCGCACGCCAAACTTCAGAGCAATGAGGCCGGGGGCGATGTTGCTGATGAGCATGGGGATGAAAAATGGGGAAAGCCGGTCCGGCCCCTGCTCGTTCATGACCTTCGTCTGGGCCTCGATGGTCGTAATGCCACCGATGCCCGAGCCCATGATGACGCCGATACTGTCGCGGTTCGCATCAGTAATCTGCAAGCCTGAGTCGGCCACCGCCTCGATAGCCGCCACGTAGGCGAACTGAGTGAAGCGATCCATCTTGCGTGCGTCCTTCTTACCGATGGCTGCTGCGGGGTCAAAATCGTGGACTTCCGCAGCGAAGTGCGTCGCGAGATTTGAGGCATCGAAGAGGCTGATGTGACCGACGCCACTGCGCCCGTGGATGACGTTCGACCAGAATTCGGGTACTGAGTGGCCGAGCGGTGTGATGGCCCCAAGGCCCGTAATCACCACTCGCCTCGAGTTGTTCATGCCTTGGGAAGCTTCGTCAAACGTCGCGGGTGCGCCCTTGTCATCTGCGCATTGAGGTCTCCGATATCTCGCAGGCGCGACATACATATAATGTAGCGAGAGCGCGAGAAGCAACCAACCTCTGTCGAAATGGAGCCCTACTAGTCCGATTCGGCGCTGCTTCTCGCGCACGCACCTCGCTCGTGCGTCGTGCTATGTGTCTGTAGCGAGCGAAAAAGCGACGAGCGTGAGTGTTTCAAACACGGTCATCCCCCGAAACAACTGGTGAATTTTTGTTCTTCGCTGCCGATGATGAAAGGAAGGGAGTACTTATAACCGAACTTCCGCGCGAGGATCTTCTTCGAAGTTCCCGCACCCTTCGGTGACGTACGATAACCGTCGACGCTCCGCATCGACGGATAGGTGAAGACAAAGAGACGTACAGAAACGCCCCGCGCGCACCGGAAGACCAGATGGGAGGTGACTTGTACACCGTGGCAAAGAAGAAAGCTGCTAAGAAGGCGAAGAAGAAGAAATAACCGCGAGTTCATCTCGGGTTAGACAGATTCTAAAGGGGGAGCTGCACAAGACGCAGCACCCCTTCTTTATTTTTGTTGGAGGAATTTATGGCTGAGCGCTCTTTTGCTACGCGAGCTGTTGCGGACGCGCGCGCTCGCACCATGGTTAACGCACCTGCGGTGCTTCCGATCTATCAGGCGGCCGGCTGGGTCTTCCGCTCGCTCGACGAGGTCGACGCCGTCTATGAAGGGCGTGCTCCCGGCACGGTCTACGGGGGCTCGGGAGTGCCCAACCATGAGGCGCTCGAGGCTCTCATTTGCTCGCTCCACGGCACCGAAACGGCCATCGTCACCGCAGCCGGCATGTCGGCTATGTCCGCCGTGTTGTTGCACCATACTGAGGCGGGGACACGAGTCGTCGCCGCGCGCGACCTCTACGGCAACACATCGCGCCTGCTCGCCGACATGCTCAAGTTCGGGGTTCAAACTGAAGCCGTTGACTTTACCGACCTCGACGGACTCGACTCATCACTCAAGCAGCCCGAGCGCCTCTTTGTCGTGGAGACGATTTCCAACCCGCGTGTGCGCGTCGCAGACCTCAAGGCGCTCGCAGATCTCGCACACAAGCGAGGAGCACTGCTCGTTGTCGACAACACGCTCGCGTCACCGTATCATTGCCGGCCTGCCGAGCTCGGCGCGGATCTCGTCATCGAGAGCATCACGAAGTTTCTTGGCGGACATCACGACCTCGTGCTGGGGTGCGTCACCGGTAGCCGCGCGCTCGTGGAACCGATGCGACTGCAGGCTTCGCGCGCTGGGCTCATCTCGGCCGTTTTGGAGACCTGGCTTGCCACTCGGTCGATCGCCACGCTTGGGGTGCGACTCGCGCGCTCGAGCGCAAACGCGCTCATTGTTGCTCAGTGGCTCTCTCGTCACTCGAAGGTGGCGGCGACGCACTATCCCGGTCTCGAGACCGACCCATCACATGAAGTGGCCACGCGCACCCTCGTGTCAGGCTTTGGGTCGGTTCTCTCCTTTGAACTTGCGCCTAACCGAAAGGCCGTCGACCGGATGCTCGCGGCTCTTCAACATATCGCCCTTGTGCTAACGTTTGGCGGCGTCGCGACGACGCTGTCACACCCGGCGACGTCTTCGCATCGCTCGCTCACTCCCGAACAGCGAAGTGCGGTCGGGATTCACGACGGTTTCCTTCGGCTCTCTGTGGGCATCGAAGACCCAGGCGATATCATCGCGGACCTCGAGCGCGGACTCGCCGTCATTTGACTCGCTACGACTGTTGAAGCAGCGGATCTTTAGATCCGCTCGGTGACTCGGCCAGAAATAAACGGACCTAAAGGTCCGTTGCTGCAAGTTTGCGACGTTGACGTTTGGGAGAGCGGTCGAGGTCAACTACGTGCGCGTGCTTACGGTGCTTGCGCGCCTTGCAGCGATTGCCGCAGACAGACATCAGACACCAGCTTCCGGATCGGTTTTTCGATCGATCGTAAAACGCCCAGCGGCAGGTTTCGTCGCGACACACTTTGAGCCGCTGCCACGAGCCG
Organism: Candidatus Eremiobacteraceae bacterium; assembly: GCA_035940275.1. GTDB lineage: Bacteria > Vulcanimicrobiota > Vulcanimicrobiia > Eremiobacterales > Eremiobacteraceae > JAFANK01. The sequence goes on from DASZFB010000036.1 coordinate 5,767, forward strand.
TCGAGCATCGAGCGAAAGGCAATCGCCAGAATCTTTCCGAGCGCCGCGTCCACGCCTGAGGCCGCGGGCTCGAGCGAGGCTTGGCCCGCTCCCTCGAATTGAACAACGAGTTGAGCGCTGCGTGCAGCTCTGCTCAGCGTTTCGACAGCATCTTTCCCTACCGGTTCGCCGTAGTTTGCCGAGAGTAGATC
>DASZFB010000037.1:0-4356 GCA_035940275.1 Candidatus Eremiobacteraceae bacterium
ATCGGTTTATCGATCGTCAAACGCTTGTGCGAAATGCTCGACGCTACGATGGAGATGCAATCGGTCAAGGATGTGGGCACCACCTTTCGAATTCTTTTCCCGCGCCGCTACGGCAATTGAGGTGACCGCATCGCACGGTCCTCGGGCGCGCTAGAAACTCTGCATCGTCTGCACCAGAAATTGGAACCTGTGGTTGTCGGGAACGGTTTTGAGCGGAAAGGCGAAGTCGATTTGCAAAACGTTGCCGAGTCCACTGCGCGCATTACCCAGCCGCAAGCCGAATCCGGCGTCGCTCAGCAAGCCAAGATCGCTGTTGCCCACCACGCCGCTCCCCCATGTCCTGCCGACATCCGTAAAAATGGCGCCACCCACCCGCACGAGCCTGAACGGATACCAATCGGTGAACACGCGTTGCTCGATCGTGAGTAGGCCCCGTGAAGTACCCGCCTCGTAACGCAGAGGGTAACCACGCAGCCCATTGTCGCCGCCCAACAGAAGTTGAACGTCCGGGTCGAGCAAATGTGTTACGGTCCCCGAGAGCGACCCGTACAAGAGCCAATCCGGGCGCCAGCGCCAGTAATACCTCGCGGCCGCGTTGCCGACCAGATTGCGCGCGTGGTCGCTCTCGATTCGCGAAGAGAGGTTTCCATCTAGAAAGAGTTGCTGATCGTATGGTAATTCGAAGCCGTGAATAATCGAACTCTTGATCATCAGCGCGTCGTGATTGGCGCCGAAGATTGCGTCGGAAAACCCAAGCTCGCCGGTGATCGCCGTGCCGAAATACAAATCCTCGGTCTTGCCGATCTGATTTTCGTCACCCACCTTCCCGTACTTGTCCTCAAGGATGTCAAAGCCGACGAAGGGATAGGAGAGCGTTCGCGGTGGAGGCAGGGGGTTGGCCGGCAGTGTCGTCGCCGGGGTCGGCAAGAAGTCGTTGCGGTCGTAGTACATACCGAAAAGCAACCGCTTGCTCCAACCGCCAACGAGGCCAGTGGACACTCCGCCGCTGATCTGATACGTATTCTCGTTATTATTGAATTGATCCACGATATCGCCGAGAAAATAGCGAGAAATCGTGCGATCGTAACTTTGCGCCACGATCGTTGCGCTCCACTGTGTGTCGAGTGAATAGAAGGGCTGGGAGATTAGCGCGGAGCGCTGGTGCCCGTCACTCGAATCGGCATATGTAAGAGCGGTCGTCCAACGGGATCCGAGCACATTTGGATCCGAATACTGCGCGACCGTGCTGGTACGATCGATGTTGCTGGTGTGCCCGACTTCGAGCGACTTGCCCCAACCGAAAAGGTTCTGCTCTTGGAGGCTGGCACTGGTTGAATTGGTGCCGCCGGAGCGACCGAATGAGAGGTTGGGATCCAACGTCCAAACGTCCCGGGTGATCACCTTGACGTCGACCTTGCCGTCGGCGAAGCGGACCGGAACGACGCGAGCATCGTAAATATACGACAGCAAGCGCAAATTGCGCTCGGTTTCGGCGAGCTTTTGAGCGCTGTAGCGATCACCGCTCTTGAAGAGCAGTTGAGCGCGGATTGTTGCAGGCTTGGTGCGGATGTGCAGTCGGTCGGCAAGCCTATAGAGTCCCCGGTTCTCGCGTGGATCGTTCTCGTCGAAGATGTTGCCGATGTCGATTTCGATCCTGCCGACGACGGCTCGCGCCGCCTCGAGGTCTCTATCGCTCGGCAAGCCGGCGGGCCTCGGCTCCTCGATATGGGTGCGCTGCTTATCGGTGAGCTTCGCCGCGCTGACATGCCCGGCGTAGCCAGAGCAAAAAAGCAGCACGCCCCATACCAGACAACGCAGCGGACACGCGGCTCGCGAACCGAAGTCGCGGCGAGGAACTGCGATACCTCGGGCCGTCCGCCAGCTGACCCCGCTCGTCTGCCCCTTTGGGGCCACTGCCGCGGCAGTGAGGCCGATGAAACGCCGAACGTTGGTCTCGTGCATCGCATCGAGGACGGCCGCCATGCCCGCTGAGTACACGGTCGTGGGTCGATGCATTCGACGGCTGCCGAGTGCCGAGACCACCGCATCAGTTGCCTTAACGGCATTAGACAAAAATGCTGGATCGAAGATGTCGCCGGATACGACACGCGGCTTAGGATCGAGGAACGTTAAGCTGGCGCGCCGCACGACCGCAACCACCGCGTAACCGGCGGCGATGCCTTGCGCGACAATTTGCCTAGCGGTGCAGCCGCTCGCGCCGAGCACCACGATTTTCATGGTGAACCCGAAAGTTCACGAGAAAATTATTGGACGCCACGGGCCGCGATGGGCGCGCCGTTTTCACCGCCAATGACGATCTCCACGCGGCGATTCAATTGCCGACCGGAGGCGTCGGCATTGCTCGCCACCGGGAATGCCTTGCCGTAACCTTGGTCAGAGATGCGCGTGGGGTTGATTCCCCGCGCTATCAGCGCCGACCTGACGGCGTCCGTGCGACGCTGCGAGAGATCCAGATTGTAGGAGTCGCCCCCAATGCTATCGGTAAAGCCGTCAATCTGTACGCGACGATCCGGATGCTCGGTTAAGAATTGCGCCAATTGATCGAGCTTGCGCGTGGCTCCCGAATTGAGTTCCGCCTTACCCGTATCAAAGAGCACATCGCCCAGGGTGAGCACCAAGCCGCGGTCCGTCGGTTTTGCTTTCAGTGCGTCAACTTCTGCTTGCAAGCGAGCGGCCGCCAGCTTCGCGTTGTCGGCCTCGCGTGCGCGCGCTGCCAACTGGATCTGATCTCGTTCGGCCTGCCCAGCGGCCACTCGTGCATCATCGGCTTTGGCGGAGGCTCGAAGCTGTGCGAGGTGCGCCGTCTGCGCAGCGAGATACGCCGGCTGGGCGATCGCCGCCTCCTCGTGATGCATGGAGGCTGATTCAGCAAGTTCGAGATCTTTTTTGGCGGCTTCTAAATCGATCGCGTCATACTTTGCAACATTCGGATCCGCTTCGGCCGATTGAACGGCGGTACGCGCACTTTCGAGCGCGGCGTTGGGTTGGGGCGTCGAGACGCAGGCTCCCACCAGCAGCGCCACGCCCATCCAGCTCCATAATGTCTTATTCATAACTTTCCCCTATTGAGGTTGAGAGTTGCGCATCGACTCTTGCCGCAGCGTCTGCATGCCTGCATCAAAGTCCACCGCGGCCTTGTGCGAGCGTTCTTGTTGTGCGGTGGCTTCGGCGACCTGGGCATCGATGTTGGCTTGTTCGGCTAATTGAGTCGCCGTCGGTAAGTTGTGATCGGCGTTCGCTTTCTCCGCGCGGGCCAATTTGTCACGCGCGGTGGCGAGTTCCACCGGCGCTGATTGCGGCGCACCTGATTGCTCGGCTCGCTGAACAGCTACCTTTGCTACCGCAATTTTCTCATCCGCCGCCGGACTGCTAGCGCAGGCCGCTACGCACAGTGCCAGACTCGCTAATGCAGTCATGCGCTTACTCAAACTCGATAATGATGAATGCATGAGTTATCCCTCCAGATCTTTAGTAACGTGGGTAGAGATTGCCCCTCGGGCGAAGACCGATTCATGATTAGATCGCTTATCCGGTCGCGTGAAGAGGACGCAACCCGCCCGCTCGATCTATTTTGTTGATGCCTAGAGTGAGTCCGTCCTCACAAGGCCAACGGTCGAGCCGCCCATCCGAACTTTAACCTGGTGTTTATGGTTATAAGCATACGTCACCCCCTAACTCTCTAGCGTTTGGTGAGCGAAAGCCCATCACATAACGCGGTTTTTCGATCTATATTTTTTAGGGTAACAGCATCGCAGTGCGCCGCGTGTAGGATTGCGCAGTCAATGCCAGTAGGACCTGCGCGAGGACTCTCGTCTCACGGTGCTTCCAAGACTTGGCCGACACCTCATGTCGGTGATTTTTCGTCAACAAGGGGCGCTTGTCCTACACCGTGCTTGAGGCCGAGGCCGCATCCCTCTCGTGTGAACGTGGCCATAATGTAGCAGTGGGGTTTGGCAGCGAAGGCATAACTGTCCGCGTACACCACTGCCAGCCGACGCGAGGCTCAAAATGCTTGCGTCGAAGGCAACCGAGACGCTGCCGAAACTTGCGATGTGATGTTGGAGTTGTCCGGTCACTGCGTGCAAACGGCGCGTACCGGCGGCCGAGCACGTGAACTCGACTCGCGGCAAGATCAATCTGGCCAAAGAAGTGGTGGATCTTGCGGCGCTGGTCACACAGGCGGTGGAGACCGCTCAACCGCTCATCGAGGAGCGCAGACATGCGCTCACGGTCGAGCTACCCCCAGATGCGCTCACCGTTTTCGGCTCTCGCGCGAGGCGGGATTTGATTCGCATCTGGTGAAGCCTCTCGATCTGGACCGACTCACGCAGTTGT
>DASZFB010000038.1:0-3630 GCA_035940275.1 Candidatus Eremiobacteraceae bacterium
TCGCTCGACTCGCTGTGCCTTGCATTTGCAATTTGGCCGGCGGTAGATTCGCCAGATATCCCGTGAAGAGGCGGGCCGGAACGGTGCAAGCACCCTCCTCTTGGACTTCAGCCGAGATCGAGTTCTCAAGCGTCAATTCGAGGTCGGTCGCCCGTACGCTGACCCGACCATTTTTCGCAGCGACGAGCAGGTTATTTAAAATCGGCACCGTTGTGTGAGCATTAACGACCTTGCTCGCAGTGGTAACGGCCGCCGCGATGTCTTTTGCGTTGCAAGTAAATTTCATCCGGATCCCTTCAGCTGTCCACACAGTCCTCGTACTTGTTACTGTGTGATTATTTAAATATATATGTAGTCTTCATTGTAATAGGGCGGTGTAAGACGTGGACGGTCTCTCGAACCTCCTAGCGGCGCGGTTTTGCGCTCAGGGCAGGCTGTGGAGCCAACCGTGCCCCTATCCACCTTGCCCACACTGCCTCAGCATACCGCGCATGCGGACGCTTTTCATCCACGTCATCCTCAAGCTGTCCACCTGCCCGGAGAATGACGCTCGGGTTATCCTTCTTGTGAGATAGTCGAAAGCACCGAGCGCACCTTGCTGCGGAATTCCGGGTCGCGCTCCATCTGCTTCTTGACTTTATCGCGGGCGTACATGACCGTCGTATGGTCCTTCTTACCGAACTCGCGAGCGATTTGAGGCAGCGAGGCGTTGGTCAGGTCGCACGCCAGATACATCGCGATTTGGCGCGGCACGGTCAAGCGTTGATCGCGCCGCTGGCCTTCGAGTTCTTTTTGTGTGATGCCGTGGAAACGCGCCACCTTCTCCTTAATGAGGGATATAGTTACTTTGCGCAGCGGCATCTCGTTGATTTCATTTCGCAGCACGTCGGCGGCCAGCTCCGCGGTCAGGGGCTGCTTGTAGAGCGAGGCATACGCGGTCAGTTTGATCAGTGCTCCTTCGAGCTGGCGAATGTTCGAGGGAATGATCTTTGCGATGTACGAGGTGACTTCGTGCGGCACATCGATACCATCGCTCTCCGCCTTTTTGCGCAGAATAGCCTCACGGGTTTCGAGATCGGGCGACTGGATGTCGGTGAGCAACCCCCATTCAAACCGCGATCGCAGGCGATTCTCAAGCGTTTGAATATCTTTGGGTGGCCGGTCGCTCGAGATGACAAGCTGCTTGGATGCTTCGTGCAGCGTGTTGAAGGTATGGAAGAACTCTTCTTGCGTCTGCTCCTTGCCTTCAAGGAACTGGATGTCGTCGATGAGGAGCACGTCGACCGTCCGGTAGCGATTGCGGAACTCAACCGTTTGGTTGTTCTTAATCGCGGTAATAAATTCGTTGGTGAAAGTTTCCGATGACACGTAGACGACGCGCGCGCGATTATCGCTCAGGCACACCCGGTGACCGATCGCGTGCATGAGATGGGTTTTACCTAGACCGACCGCCCCATAAATGAAGAGCGGATTGTAGGCGCGTGCCGGCGCTTCGGCCACCGCTTGGGCGGCTGCGTGGGCAAACCTGTTGGTGGCGCCGACGACGAACTGCTCGAACGTATACCGCTCGTTGAGGCCCGTGTGGCGGAAGTCGTCGGACTGCGTCGTGGTTGCAGGCGACGCCAGAGCCGCCTGTCCGGGGGAGGGGAGCGAACGATCGGGGGCAACGCCGCCCGTTGCCTCGTCATGCGCAAGCGCAGCCTCATCGACCACGAAACGGACCGAGATAGGAGATCCGATGATCTCTGCCAGGGTCGCGACAATCGTGCTCTTGAGCCGGTTTTCGGCCCAATCTTTAGCGAAGGCATTCTGCACCGTCAGTGTCACCTCGTCGGTAGCGAGGCGCTCGACGCGCATCGGCTTGATCCACATCTCAAAGATAGGCTTCGAGAAGCGGTTTTCAAGTTCGCCGAGACAACTCTGCCATAGATACTCTTCGTTGGTTGGCAGTACGGTTGCAGTTTCCATCAATAACCTTCTCTAATCTACAATTTGCGGTGCAAAAAATATTTCGAACCGTCTATCAGACGGATTCATTCGTGGGCCTCGCGCGTTGGCGTGGAAAAATCGTTATTCCTTCAGGGTTTGACAACTTTCTTTATGCACATATGAACAGCTTCCATGTGGTCTCTGTGGATAGTTCGCAGACGCATTCTCGCGAGAGCAGGTGGTGCGGCGAGTTGCGTAGCGTGACGAACGTTTTTCGCGTCGTCGATCGCCGACGCGAGCGTGACAAGTGAAAAAAGTTACATGCGCGTGCGCAAGGCCGCGTAGCCTTGCACCGGAAGCATCCGTCGCTTGGCAAAACAGCTATGCACAGTCTTATCCACAGGTGTGAATAAAGGCCTTTCACCAGAGTGAAAAAGAGCGCTACGGCTTATGGCGCAAGCCTTTGAAGCAAAAAACGGAATTTTGTCGAAGTCCTATTCATGCACCGCTTGTCCACCGACTCGACGTCAGCTGGATAAGAGCATATAGCGTGGGCACGCTTGTTTGCTGAGCGACCGACCGTGAGGCTCATTTGAGAGGCACGCGATCGGGAGCAGCGTGCGGCGCGTGCAGCAAAGCCGCATGAAATCGTGAAGTTGTTGACTCTCGCGTGCATGAGGCCTATAATCAACAGTTGCTTTTGCGCCGGGCGCATTTTTTTGATGTAATGTAGGGTCGACTTGATGTCGACCGGTCGAGGAGTAGTAGTGAAGCGTACGTATCAACCGCATAATCGCAGGCGCAAACGCAATCATGGATTTAAAGCGCGCATGGCCTCCCAGGGAGGACGCCGCGTGCTTGCCGCGCGACGGCGCAAAGGACGCAAGAAGCTCACGCCCGACTAAAGGGCGTATGCGGCGTTACGCGAGCCTGCGCGGCCGGCGCGAATTTGCGCTCGTGCTGCGGCGCGGGCGCGCGTCGTCAACAAAACATCTCGTCATCTTCGCACTGCGTCCGCATATCAAAAACATAAAAACGGCAGCGCCGCAAACGCGAGTCGGTATCGTCATTACAAAAAAAGTTGGCACCGCGGTGGAGCGCAATCGTTTGCGTCGCCGCTGCAAAGCGATTCTGGATCAATCACGAGTCGCCGAGAGCGCGATGTGGTATGTCGTTCAGTTCCGGCCCGCTGCGGCGCAGCTGGCATATCCGAGTCTGCAAGATCAGATCGAGAGCGCGCTCGCAGCGAGTACTCGCATGGCGGGCAACGCAAACGTTCGCCGCGAAGCAACAAGCGCATGAGCCTGCTCGTTGGAGCGATCCGGGTCTACCAGCGGACGATCTCGAAAATGTTGCCGCCGGCGTGCCGTTTTGAGCCAAGCTGCTCGGAATATACGGCGCAAGCAGTCGAACGCTATGGCGCGGCGCGCGGCCTCTGGCTTGCCTGTCTGCGACTTTTGCGCTGCGGACCGTGGCACCCCGGAGGCTTCGACCCCGTACCGTAATGAATCACTCTCCTCAACGGATCTCATACGGACCTAAAGGTCCGTTACTTCAAAAGGAACGCCCCCACCCTTGCTCCATCTTGTGATCGCGGCTGTCGCATTACACGGCCATAGCCTCGTCGTCATCGCCGCCCTCGTGAATCCTTGGACCCAATTCATCGACGGTCTGGGATCACTCGCCTCACGCGGCCTCGAC
>DASZFB010000039.1:0-5641 GCA_035940275.1 Candidatus Eremiobacteraceae bacterium
GAACGGCGAGGAAGCCAAGCGGATCGTAGAACCGGTTGAGTACGGAAACCGTAGCGTTAGCGCCGAAATACGGAGCACCAATATACTCATTGCCGAACGTTTCGGGTTGCTGCACGTAACGGCCGGCCGAGAAGCGTAACACTTGCTGCGGCGACAGCGTGTACGTCGCACCAAAGCGCGGGCTCAGGTAATAGTACTCTTGCGATCCCGTGACATCGGTCCAGGCTCCGCCGCCAGGGCCGACATTGGGTAGACCAGGCGCGTTGGCGGCTTGCAGGTTTGTCAGAAAACCGTTGCATGGCTCGCCGGCGGAATAGGCGTAACCGTGAAGGCAGAACCCAAATTGATTCTGGGCCTGCTCTGCTATTCCGTTGGGCCCTGTTATTTTCAACGGCATCAGCGGTACCGAGAAGTGGTCCCAACGAAGTCCGAGATCAAACAAGAATTTGTCGCTCGGCCGTAAGTTGTCGACGAGCGCAACGTCAGTATTCACGGGGTTGATGTTGTTCCAGTAGGCGAATGGCGCGCCGACGGTAATGACGTTTTCGCCCGCACTGCACCCATTTGTATCGTATGCAGCCGGACCGTCCTTTAGGCTGAAGCCGGGTAGCGCGCACTGCTGGGTGCCATCAGGAAAGAAGTTCGCCGCATAATTGTAACGCAGCGTCACATCCTTCGTGTAGTCCGCGTCGAACCGGATCAAATTCTGCGCGTTGATCTGGTTCTGATAGTTCAGCGTGAAGCCGGTAGCGTTGTCGTGGAGCTGGTAAAACGAGTCGCCGAGAAAGCCATTTGTTGCTTGATCGAAGTTCCACGCCGAGTAAAGGGCGTAAGCGTAAAAGCGCAGGAACGACGAGCTCGTAAATGAGCGCGTATAGCCGAGTTTCGCGATTGACTGTTGCGTACTCTGGCTGTCGACGTAGAGCGGGGGAATCGCCCCGGTACCACCACCCGAAGATGGCCACGTGTACTGACCGAAGGCCGCCGCGTTAAACGGCTGGTTGATTGGGCCAATGTATGGGGTTCCGGTTGGCCAGATCAGTTGCCCCGCAGCATTCGTACTTCCACCCGTCCCTTCAGAGTAGAGCACAGGGTCAAGACCTGTGCCCGCATAGAGAAACGGGTTGCCGGTTCCGCCGACGACGTACAATCCCTGGATGTCATCCTGCAGGCCATTATGGTTGATCGACCAGTGGAGATTTGTAACAGTGTCTCGGATGGCTGAGGATGGATTAACAAATGACTGCCACGAGCCTTGCGATATCGGCATGTTCATCGTTTGGGCCGCCGAGCAATTAATTTGCCAGAAACCGCCGTCAAGGCTCGGATTCGTGTTGGCAAAGAGTTGTGCATTGAAGGCGCCGCAGCCGGGATCGTTAGCCGGCACGTGGATGCTCGTGTTGTCGAGATTCGACCGGTTGACAAAATTATAGTCAGAATTTGTGGCGAGCGTTGAAACGAAGTAGGTGAACCGACGATCCGGTGTGCTGCCGTAGACGTCGGCCTGGAGCGTGTGATTGAACGTCGGGCTGCCGACGATTGCGGTGAAATCCGCGCCACCCGGATAGCTGCCGCGGCGATACACCTCATTGATATAGCCGGACATTGAGCGCCCCGCATCGGCTGGCTCGCCCCCCGTATAAACTTCCAGACTGGCCAGACCATTCGTGACAAACGATGTGGCGTTGGCAGCGTCAAATCCGCGATTCAATGGAATGCCCTCGAGCTCGAACCCGATCTGATCGTTGGACCCGCCACGGAAACTCAGGCTTCCGTTTCCACCATAGCCACCCCCCGTGCCGACCGTGCGCACGACACCGGGAAGCGAACCTGCAACTGCGTTCTGGCTGTAGAGCGTCTCGGCACCGCCGGCGCTTCCCTGGTACGATCGAATTCCGCTGGCGCTGACAGCGTACAGATCACCAGTGACCGTCTTACTCACGACGCTGGCGGTTGCGGTTGTGACCACCTTGCCCAAAGTTTTTGCTGACGGACGCAGCGCAATATTCGCGGTCGCGGTCTGGTTGGTCTGTACGGTGACGCCAGATAGAGTCGTCGTATCGAAGCCATCTTTGCTTGCCGTTATGCTGTACGTATCAGGCGATAGACTGAGCACCGAGTAAAATCCGCGTGCATCAGATTGCGTCGTGACTTCCTGCGACGGCGACGCGACCGCTATTTTTACTCCGGCGACCGGATTGTTTCTCTCATCCGTGACATGGCCTGAAATGCTGCCGGTCACGCCGGCGAGCGATTGCCCCACTGCGGCGAACGAGAGCATCAACGCGAAAATGAAAAAGCGTCCCAGCTTTAGTAACGACATGCGGGCCCTCCCAAAGAAAGTTCTGAAGCTGTTGTCCCTCCCCCGCGGGTGAGATTCCTGCGCGCTAGCGGCGGCGGGGGCGCTTTTGAGTTTCGCGATATTGACGCGGAGCGCGTTCCTCGAACGGTCGCAGGCGATCGGCTCTTCGCAGCGTGGGTTCTTCTTCATCCACCCGTCCGGCATTGCGATCCCATTCAGACACCTGCCGCCAGAAATCGATGATCTTCTGTTCGAGCGATGCCGACAAACGACCGGCGCTCGGTGAAGATGCTGGTTCGCTTGTATCTTTTTCGGCAAGCGCGGCGAGTGCAACGCGAACCCGGCGACCGTTATCTTCTGCAATAACAAACGGGAACTGCGGATGCCGGCCTGCGCCGACTGCTTTCTTGACGATCTCGATTCCGCGCTCGCTCGAAGGAAACGTTGCGAACCGTCCGTCATCGAGGCGCACGATGCAGCCGAAGCGACTGCAATGCAAAACGTTGCCGCGCACCTGCTGCATGGCTACTTTTGAGCGCTGGCCGGCTCTGGAGTCGCCTGGGTTACTTCAACGAAGATCTCATGCGGTTTGGTAAGGCCAAGCTGCTCGTGGATGAGCGGAACAAGATACTCAGGATCGTGAAGCCGGTCAACACGTGTGCGGAGCTTGTCGTTGGTCACCTGAAGGTTGGCGTTGCCGCGCTCCATCTGCCCGATCTGTTGATGCAACTGCACGTTGCGCTCCCCTACATGCCAGATCTGCACCGCGATGGTTCCGCTGACGAATACAACTGCCAGCGCCATGACGCAGCGGCCCGCAATCCTGGCGGCAATTCTGAGGAAGCGCCAACGCTTGGGCGATCCGGCTTGCGCACGCGGTACGCGTGCGAGCCGGACGATCTTATAATGAAGGCTACCGCGCCGCGCTGTCATGAACGAGCTCGACATGCGCACCGATGCGCCGGAATTTCTCGTATCTCCGATCGACGAGCTCCTCCGCACTGAGGCGGCCAAGCCGGTCGAGTACTCGGCGGTCGGCGGCCAGCGTATCGTGGATGATGCGCTGGGGATCTTGGTGTGCTCCGCCGAGCGGCTCGCGGATGATTTCGTCAACGATGCCAAATTCAAAGAGCTCGTCCGACGTGAGGCGCAACCGTTGGGCGGCTTCCTCAGCCCGAGAAGCGTCGCGCCAAAGAATCGACGCGGCTGCTTCCGGCGAGGCAACAGAATATATCGAATGTTGCAGCATGATGATATGGTCGCCGATACCGATGGCGAGCGCTCCACCGCTGCCACCTTCTCCTGTAATGTTGACGATGATTGGCGTGCGCAAGCCCGCCAATATCTTGAGCGAAGCGGCGATCGCTTCCGACTGCCCGCGCTCCTCGGCCCCGATGCCGGGATATGCCCCGGGTGTGTCGATGAAGGTCACGAGGGGCCTGCGGAATTTCTCCGCCAAGCGCATGACGCGCTGCGCCTTGCGGTAGCCCTCAGGATGGGGCATGCCGAAGTTGCGGAAAAGGTTATCCTTTGTATCGCGGCCTTTTTGCTCACCTATGACGAATATCGGTAGGTTGTCGAGATAAGCGTAGCCTGCCACAACCGCAGGATCGTCGCGGTACATGCGATCGCCGTGCAATTCGGTGAAGCCGCCGAGAGCGCTGATGTAGTCCAGCGCGAGTGGACGTCTAGGGTGGCGCGCAAGGTGCACTCGCTGCCACGGGGTGAGGTTCCCGAAAATCTCGAGTTTGAGCTGGCGCGCCTTTTCCTCGAGGGCCGCGATCTCTGCCGAGAAATCAACACGCTGCGTCTCGTTGAGCTTTTTCAGGCCCGAGATTTTTGCTTCGAGCTCGAGCAGCGGTTTTTCCAGTTCGACGATGACGTTCATGCCGGCACCGCTTTCTCAGTGAGAAACTTAAGCAGCCGTCCGAGCGTACCTCTGAGTTCGGTACGTCGCACGACCATGTCGACTTGCCCATGTTCGAGCAAGAATTCGGCCGATTGGAAGCCTTCGGGAAGTTTTTGGCGGATCGTCTGATCGATGACGCGGCGACCTGCGAAACCGATGGCAGCTCCCGTTTCGGCAATGATGACATCGCCTTGGAAACCAAACGACGCCGAGACACCACCTGTCGTTGGATCGGTCAGCACGGTGACGAGCGGAAGTCCAAGCGCAGAAAAACGCTCCACCGCAGCCGTGGTCTTGGCAAGCTGCATTAGCGCGATGACGCCTTCTTCCATGCGCGCGCCGCCGGACGCGGTGACGAGAACCACGGGCAACCGCTGCCGCGCGCACTCTTCAATGAGCAGCGTGACCTTTTCACCGACGACGCTGCCCATCGTGCCGCCGCGGAAAAAGAAGTCCATGACGCCGAGGCCTGTTCGCACGCCTTCAATGTTGCATAGACCCACGACGATAGCTTCGAGTAAACCCGACTTCGTGCGATCGCCGGCGATTTTTTGGGTGTATGGTATGCGATCGCTCCACTGCAACGGATCGCCGGTTGCGAGCAGCGGTGCGAGCTCTTGGAAATCGCCGTCGGCAAGCAGCGCTATGCGATCGAGGGCGTGCAGCCGGAAATGGTGCCCGCATCGCGTGCAAATGTACAGACGCTCGGAGAGATCCTTCTTATAAAGGCGCTCGCCGCACGACGGACAGATTTCCCACAGCGCGTCGCTGACCGGTTCAGGTTTTGCGGAACGGCGTCGCAGCCAGTTCGGCGTAGGTGCCAAGTTGTCTACTCCTGCTCTTTGAGCGTTTGGGTGGACGTCGCACGTCCCCGAGGCCGCCCGGCTCCGGCGTAGATCTTGCCCAGTTGTTTGAGATAGTTGACGATTTCGCCCGAGTTGAGTTTGCTCGAGCCATGCCGACGATCGGTAAAAACGTACGGCACTTCCTTCGCTTTGCGATACTTCCCTTTCATGATGACCTCGAGCCCAATCTTGAAGCCGATCGGATCGAGCGTCACGCCCTCAATGACAGAGCGTTTGCAAAAAAGATATCCTGATGTGATGTCTTTGACACTGGTCAGCGGCATGGCGAGCATGATAGCAACTCGCGATGTCACGCGTCGCCGCCACGGCCAATTCGTAATTCCTCCACCGGGTATATAGCGGCTGCCAATGGCCAAATCGCATTCGCCGTCGCGGATCGCATCGAGCATAGCGGGGATGATGTTAGGATCGTGGCTAAAGTCGGCATCCATAACACCCACGATGGGTGATGAGCATGTGGCCCAGCCGTCGATGACCGCCGAGGCAAGTCCGAGCTTCCCTGCGCGATGCACGCAGCGAACGGGATAGCGCGAAGCAAGCGAATCGACGAGCGCACCCGTGCCA
>DASZFB010000040.1:0-7885 GCA_035940275.1 Candidatus Eremiobacteraceae bacterium
CGCAGCTCGCCGCGCAACTCGCCGAGCGTCGAGCACGACTCCGCCACGGCATCATGTTTGTGAATGCTTTCAAAATTGATTTGGCGTGCCAGCACGAACGCATCATCCGGGTGGTCTGCCAGCACATCGTGCGCATAGCGCAACATCTCCCGAACGACATCTTCGACGAAACGAGGCGCCTGATGAGCCTTATTAACGATAAACAGCTCATCGGGCCGCTTGAGCAGATCGTACGTTTCCGAAGACATCGATTGTTCGACAATCTCGACGAGCGTTCGAACGTCCACCTGCGTGTCCGCTCCGATCATGAACGTTCCCATGCCGCGTTGGTTATGCGTCGCGATCGGGATTGCAGCGAGGATCTTCGGGATCTGTTCCTCGCTGAACCCCTCGGCCAAGAGCCGCTCGCGCGAATAGTCTGCAACCATCGCTTGCGCGCATGGACAGGCAGTCATCCCTTCGGCTTCAACTCCAAGGAGCCGGCGCGAAAAGTTCTCCGTTGCAACGGCTCGGCCCAACATCGTGTAAAATTCATTCGTCTTGAGCGCGCTCGCCGGAGTGATGCGCTCAAGCGCCAGCGGTGCGCGGACATGAACTTCAGCTCGTTCAGCGCCCTGGCTCTCGACGACCCGCCGCGCAAGCGCGGCGGCGAGTTCGTCAACCCCCGAGCTTTCGGCAGCGGCGAGATCGGCGAGTGCGTCCTCAAGATCCTGAGAGAAGCGTGACATATGCACGCCACTGTGCTCGGCATCGAGATCGGCGTAAATGTCGAAGGTCGCAAGCGTCGTGCCTTGCGAGCTCAGCGATCGCTCGACCGCTATCAGCGTCTTCACGCCCGTGATGCCCGCGCGGTTGAGCGATAGCGGAACTTGCGGACGCGATTCTTGAACGTCACGGCGGATTCGCGTCAACAGGCCGCCCTCGCACCGCACGACACCCGACCGGTCGACCCTGGCGGCCAAGTCGGCGATCGTTTTTCCGGAGAGCGGATCGACGAGGTTGGGAGCTATCTCAGCAAGCGGCACGAGTACGAACGCACGCGATGATAAACCAGGATGCGGAAGAGTGCAGTCCTCATCGCGCATGACGAGATCATCGTAGAGCAACAGGTCCAAATCGATAGCGCGAGGTCCAAGCGGTACGGAAACGCGGCGGCCGATCTGCCGCTCGATCTTCGCGAGGGCGTCGCGCAGCACGCGGGGCGGTACGTCGGTAGTTCCCGTACAAGCGAGGTTAAGGAAGTCCGGCTGGTCCGTGAAACCCACCGGCTTCGTCTCGTAGACGGACGAAATGCGATCGATGGCAAGAGTAGCGTGCAACTTGTGGATAGCAGCGGCGACGTTGCCCTGGCGATCGCCAATGTTCGACCCGATCGCGATCGCGACGCGGTGCGCGCCTCGCAGTTTTGAAGATTCTGTGAACGACATGTCGTCGTTTATCTACTTCGTGAAACTCATGTGCGATTCCGTTGCAGTGCTTGACACGCAAGAAGCTACGGCAGTATCATCGAGCTAGGCCTCAAGAGGCCACGCTCCAAGGCGTACTGATCGGCGAGCGGGTCGAGCGACGAACCCGCATCCGGATTGTGCAATCCGGGCGTAGCGATTGGGTCTACCAATCGACCGAAAGCCGATGCGACTACCTGAGAATATCGGGCACCAGTACAGCACGGACCGTGTTCCTTGAGGCTTTTGATTTGCCGATGACTATAGGAGGTTTTGAACCGTCTGCGCTCGCCAAACGTTATATAGATAGATACGAAAAGAGGGAAGCCCAAGAAGGGTACTTGTCGAACAACCATGCGGGAGAAATAAGAGAGCCGCCAAGCGGCAACATCGGAGTGCGACGTCCCGTAACGCGCTCAAGGAGTCAAAAACTTAAATGTCCATGTGGGAACCGTTTACCGAACGCGCGCGCCGCTCGATCGTGCTCGCACAAGAAGAGGCGCAACGGCTCGGTAACAACTACATCGGGACAGAACACATCCTGCTCGGCATCATCAGCGAAGGCGAGAGCCTTGCCGCCAAAGTGTTGGAAACTTTAGGAGTCAACCTGGCCAAGGTTCGAGCTGAAGTCGAAGCGATTGTCGGTCGCGGCGGTCAAACCGTCCAGCAGGAAATGGTGTTTACCCCGCGCGCCAAGCGCGTCATCGAGCTTGCGTTCGAAGAAGCGCGACAACTCAATCACAATTACATCGGCACCGAACACCTGTTGCTCGGCTTGATTCGCGAGGGCGAGGGTGTCGCAGCGCGCGTCCTCACAAACCTCGGAGTTGACCCAGCCAAGGTGCGCGTGCAGACCACGTCGCTTCTCGGCGCCGAGACGCAGACGCAATCCACCGCGAAAGGCAAGAGCAAGACACCGACGCTCGATGCGTACGGCCGCGACCTCACCCAGCTGGCCCGCGAGGGCAAGCTCGATCCGGTTGTAGGGCGCGCGACGGAAATTGAGCGCGTTATTCAAATCCTCTCGCGACGCACGAAGAACAACCCGGCGCTCATCGGTGAACCGGGCGTCGGTAAGACGGCCATTGCTGAGGGGCTCGCGCAGCGAGTCATCAGCGGCGACGTTCCCGAACCGCTGCGCGACAAACGCGTCATTACACTCGACCTCGCCGGACTCGTGGCAGGCACGAAATACCGAGGCGAATTCGAAGAGCGTATGAAGCGCGTTATGGACGAGATCCGCGCCGCGGCGGGCGAAATCATTCTCTTTATCGACGAGCTGCATACGCTCGTCGGCGCGGGCGCGGCCGAAGGTGCGATCGACGCCAGCAACATCATCAAACCTGCACTTGCCCGTGGCGAGCTGCAGTGCATCGGCGCGACAACACTCAACGAGTTTCGCAAGCACATCGAAAAAGACTCTGCACTCGAGCGGCGATTCCAGTCGATCATGGTCGGCGAACCGTCGGTCGAAGAGACCATCGAGATTCTCAAAGGCTTGCGCGATCGTTACGAAGCGCATCATCGCGTGAAGATCAGCGACGAAGCGCTCGAGGCAGCTGCGCGTCTCTCCGATCGCTACATTACCGATCGCTTCCTGCCGGACAAGGCCGTGGATCTCATGGACGAAGCGGCATCGCGCGTGCGGCTGCAATCAACGTCGCTGCCGCCCGAGATTCGTGAAGTCGAAAACGAGATCCGCAAGGTTCGCACGGAAAAAGAAGCGGTTATCAAGGCGCAAGAATTCGAAAAAGCGGCGCAAATCCGCGATCGAGAAGAGAAGCTGCGCGCCAAGAAACAACAAATGGAAGAAGAGTGGCGCGAGAAGCGCAACGTCAAGGGCACGACGACAAACACCGTTGGACCTGAAGAGATCGCGCACATCGTTTCGACCTGGACCCGCATCCCGGTTAGCAAGCTCAAAGAAGAAGAAACGATGAAGCTCCTCAACATGGAAGATGCGCTACACAAGCGGATCGTGGGCCAAGACGAAGCCATCAAAGTCATCACGCGTGCGATCCGGCGCGCTCGCGCTGGGCTGAAGAGCCCGATGCGGCCGATCGGCTCGTTCATTTTCCTCGGGCCAACGGGCGTGGGCAAAACCGAACTCGCGCGCACGCTCGCGGAGTTCCTCTTCGACGACACCGATGCCATGGTACGCATCGACATGTCCGAGTACATGGAGAAGTATGCAGTCTCGCGTCTCGTTGGCGCACCGCCCGGGTACGTTGGGTACGAAGAAGGAGGCCAGCTCACCGAGGCTGTCCGCCGTCGCCCATATGCTGTCGTGCTGCTCGACGAGATCGAGAAGGCGCATCCGGATGTCTTCAACTTGCTGCTGCAAGTTCTTGAAGACGGCCGGTTGACGGACTCACAAGGTCGCGTCGTCGACTTCAAGCATGCCGTCATCATCATGACGAGCAACGTCGGTACCACAGGCATGATGAAGACGACCGATATCGGCTTCCGCCCCGTCAAAGAAGAAGGCTCGCCGGCGGTTCGCTACGAGAAGATGAAGAACCGGGTCCTGGAAGAAATCAAACATCTCTTCCGTCCGGAGTTCCTCAACCGCCTCGACGAAGTTGTCGTCTTCCACTCGCTCGACATGGAAGAGATCAAGCTCATCGTGGCACTCGAGCTTGCCAAGGTCGTCAAGGAGCTCGAGAACCAGCGCATGACGCTCGAGGCGACTGAAGCGGCCAGAGAGCTCATCGCCAAAGAGGGCTGGGATCCGCAATTCGGCGCCCGGCCGTTGCGACGGGCCATTCAGAGACTCGTGGAAGATCCGCTCTCCGAAGAGCTGCTTCGCGGCACGTTCAAGGTGGGCGATCATATCCAGCTGGACGCGGAGAACGGCGTCACTGTCTTCCGCGCAATCGGTGAACCGCTGAAGCCGCCGGCCCCACAACCCACAGGAAGCTAGCAAAGAAGGGGCGGCCGACGAGGCCGCCCCTCTCCACGTCAAAAACTTGCATCACATATTCCGATTAACAGGAATAAACGCGCTGAACGTGGGTAAACAGCCAACCAAGTGAAGACGACCACAATGTGGCTACAGCGGGCGTTTCGCGGCGAGATCGCTCCAGTGGCGCGCCTGGTGTTGGTGTGCTTGATCATCGCGTTAGCCTTGGTCACAGCCTACTTCAATGGCCTCTACCCGGTGGCGCGTCTGTCCGTGCTCGGATTCGTCTACGTTATCGCAATCGATACAATCGGCGGTCTGGCGTGGGGCATTTTCGGTGCCGGTGCGCTGGCCCTAACGTTTACGTTGACGGAATTTCAAGCCGATCCCATCGGCCAAGGGCCCTACCTTTTGTCTACCATCGCGGCGCGGTTTGCCGTGTTCACGATCGTCGTGTTACTCGTCGAGGCAGTTCGCCGCCAAACGCTTGCGCTCAACGAGAGCCAACTTCGGCAGCGCGAGCTCGAACTCGAGCGCATGAGGCTCGAGCTTGCGGAGGCAACTGCGCGCTTTCGATCCTTTGGGGAATCTATTCCATTCGGGGTGTGGCATTGCGACGCAGACGGCCGCGTCATTTACATGAGCCCCTCGTTTTTGCAATTGGTCGGGATGACACTCGAGGAGGTCAGGCAGGGAGGCTGGCTCTCGAATGTGGTGCCAGAAGACGCAGAGCGTGTTCGAGCAGCCTGGAGGGACCGGCACGCTTGGGACGGGGTTTGGGAAGATGAATACCGCATTAAGGGCGTCGATGGAAAGATGTACGCGATTCTTTGTCGCGGTCTGTCCGTGCACGACAGCGATGGCCATGTGGTCGGGTGGACCGGGCTCAACCTCGATCTTACCGAACGCTCGCATGCCCGCGACCAGATGCGGTTTCTCGTTGAAGCAGGACGTCTTCTCTCGATGTCGCTCGATCCATCCACGACGCTGGAACGCGTGGCGAATCTGACGGTTCCGCGCATCGCCGATTGGTGCATAGTGGAAACGCTTCAAGATAATGGAGAATTGCAAACTGTCTCGCTGACGCACGCGGATCCTACCAAGCTGGAATCGCTGCGCGAACTGCGAGGGTATCCGCGGGATACCGACGACTCCCGAGGTGCACTCAAGGTCCTCCGCACCGGCGAATCGGAAGTGTATGAAGACATCGACGACAAGCTTTTGCAGGCTGCGGCGCGCGACGAGCGCCACCTCGCATTGCTCCGGTCGATCGGCATGAGATCGGCTGTCGTCGTGGCAATGCGGGCGCGCGATCGAGTGCTCGGCGTCATGACGCTCGTGCACGCAGAGTCGGGTCGCAGATTCACACCAGAGGACGTGCGACTGGTTGAGATTCTTGCCGCCCGCGCTGCGCTCGCTTACGATAACGCGCGCAATTATTCGAAAGAGCAGCGCGTCGCCGACACATTCCAGCGCGCATCCCTTCCCATGTCCTTGCCTCAGCTCCCCGGCATACATCTGAACGCCACCTATCTGCCAGGCGCAGCTGAGTCTGAGGTCGGTGGCGATTGGTATGACGCATTCTTGCTTCCCAGTGGACAACTGGCGATTTCCATCGGCGACGTCGCCGGTAAGGGACTGCGTGCAGCCGTGTCGATGGCGAGTACGCGTCCGGCGCTGCGCGGCTGCGCGTTGGAAGGTTTGAGTCCTCGTGAGGTATTGGAAAGAATAAACCAGCAGTTGACCTATGAGGGCGCAGGGATGGTGACCGCGCTTTTCGGCGTGCTCGATCCGGTGAACCTCGAACTTACCTTCGCGACCGCCGGGCACCCATCGCCCCTGGTCGCCCATCGGGACGGCCACGTGGAGAAACTGAGAACGAAGGGATTGCCGCTCGGCTTGTTCGCAGACAGCACGTACGAGGAGAAGACAGTTATTCTCGAACCCGGCTCGCTGCTCGTCTGCTACACTGACGGCCTCATCGAGTTCGATCACAACATTATCGAGGGTGAGAAGATCCTGCACGATGCCGTGGTCGGCGAAATGAGACTGCAAACGCCGGATCCGTCGGCGGCTATCGTGCGGCGCGTCATCCTTGGGTCTCCCCAAGACGATGTCGCGGTCTTAACCGTCTCGATCTCAAACCGGCCTTTGGATCACGTCAACTTGAGCACGAACTCGGCGCCTGCAAGTGCGCGCGTCATTCGCCAAGCTTTACGACGATTTGCGCTGAGCATCGGGCTCGATGATTTTCAGACCGTCGATTTACTGACGGCGTCGGGCGAGGCGATCAGCAACGTTATAGAACATGCCTACGGGATCGATCAAGGTCCGCTCTACGTGATGGCATTCCGCGATAAAAACGAGCTGGTCGTCAAAGTCTCGGACCATGGTCAGTGGCGGACGAAGCAAAAGGCTGGGAGCGGACGGGGACTCCCGCTCATGCGCGCACTGATGAACGCGGTAGAGGTCGAACACGGCGAAAAAGGAACGACGGTACAGCTGCGGATGTCACTCTTGGAGCGCACACGTGACCGATCAAGCAAGTTTCCAGTTACAAGTAATTGACGGCACCGCGGTTCTTGCGATTACAGGCGAAATCGACATCGCTAATATCGTCGAGTTCAAGGCATTCGCCGGCGACGCCGCGCGCAATGACGACGGACCCGTTATCGTCTCCTTCGAGAAAGTGACATACCTCGACAGCCATACGCTCGAAGCGCTCGTCGACTTGAGCAAACGCTTACGAACCAACCGCCGGCGTCTGCTCGTCGTTGCTCCGAACGAGAGCCCGGCAGGGCGCATCATGCGCACCACCGGCATCGAGCTTGCCCTCGCGCTTTTTGAGACGGTTGACGACGCCCTCCAGGGCGCAAAGCAGGGGTAGGCTAGCCAGCGCAGTGGCGCGA
The DNA here is from genome assembly GCA_035940275.1 of Candidatus Eremiobacteraceae bacterium. GTDB lineage: Bacteria > Vulcanimicrobiota > Vulcanimicrobiia > Eremiobacterales > Eremiobacteraceae > JAFANK01. The sequence continues at coordinate 7,257 of DASZFB010000040.1, forward strand.
ATCGCGTCACGGTGAGCTGGGAAGAACTATCGGCGATCTCAACATTCGTCACGATGATCATCATCGGAGCGTCGGCTATTGCAGCCGTTTTCCAGTTGCGCCACATGCGTACTGGAAACGCGATCACCGGCTTTCTCGGTTTTATGGATAAATGGTCAAGCCCCGAAGCTCGAGTGATACAGACCTACGTCTTCGGTGGAGACCTTGACCGCAAGCTTGCGGATCCGCAGTATCGTAAGAGCCTAGCCGTACCACTCGTCGATCGGTTGGAACACCCTGAAGTCGGGTACCTGGATTTTTGGGAATCGCTTGGCATGCTTGTCAAACTGGGCTATTTTGCCGAAGACGCGTTCATGGAATCCGGCGGACCAACCTGTCTGCGAGCGTGGGAGAAACTCATGCCGGTCGTCGCGATTATTCGAGGCGTTCGCGGGCCTCAAGTCTACGATAACTTCGAGTACCTAGCGTCTCGGGTGATCATTTGGGACGCGAAGCATCCCGCCGGTATATTTCCCAAGAACACCCCGCACTTGCCGGTCTTCGATGCATTTGCTGACGGCGCAACGGGGCACACGCGTGACGCCTGAAGTTTGGAGTACGATCTTCGCCGGCGCGACGTTTACCGTTAT
>DASZFB010000041.1:0-10779 GCA_035940275.1 Candidatus Eremiobacteraceae bacterium
CTAGATCGCGTAGTATGCAAGAACGTGATTTGCGATGAGGTCGTAGGCCGGATCGACGGTGTGCGGGTCACCTGAGGCACGCGGTGCTTTGGACAACTTAAAGATGTCGATCACCGCCATCCAAGTGGCTCCCTGGTTCACCGAGATCCCGCAGTCTGGGCAGTTCGCCGGGTCGTTGAACGCGGCGATCGGGTGGGGATCAAAGGCCGAGGCCCAGCTGAACCCATCCGGCGTGTTGGGGAACGTCGTGAAGGCCCAATCGCTAATCGACGTTCCGCTGCTCGTGGTCGGCAGCAGGGCGAAGCCTAGCCGCCTCGTACCGAACTCGCCGGCGTAGAACACCACGTGGATGACCGAGTCTGCCCCGCAGGCGTCATCATCCAGCGATTGGTCACCGGTGTGTACGAGCGTCGTTTGTCCCGACGCAACCGTAAGCGTGCTTCCTGACTCCGTTGCCGTGCCAAGGTCTGCAATGGTCACGAGATCGGGAGGGGTAAACTCGTTTGCGGTCACGCCCACGTGCGTAGCGACATCAACACAGGCGGAATCAGGATCTGACATACTAACGGTGTTGGACGACGTAAACAGCTTACCGTTCGTGAAGTCGGCTATCTTAAGGTGTCCTTCGCTTCCGTAGTCTGGATCGAAAATCCAGTTCTTTACATAGTCATAGCCGGGATTTTCGTTGGGATTTCCGGTCTTGACGGACATGCTGACCGCGTGCGAATTTTCACCAATTCGCTGGTACTGGCCGCACTGAGCTGAGCAGCCGGTGCCGGCGTTGTCCTTATCCAAGACGATAAACGCGGTGTCCATCGGGTCGAAGGCGACCGCGCAGATCACGCAGCCCCCAGTGCCCGTGCCGCTGATGTTCAGACCGCCGCTCGCACCACTTGCGAACTCCGTGTCACTTCGGGCGTTTCCGTCGATGTCCATCAACGTGCCGCTGCTAAACGAGCTGCAAAAGACCCGCAAATGCTTTTCGTCTGCACTGCAGGCCGTGTAAGGCACAGGGTTAGCCCCCCCGCTTGTATACGTGTGAACCACGCCCGGACCGCCGCCGGACGCGCCGCCGGAAATATCGAGTTGCTCGACCGTGGTCTTACCGTGATCGAGCCCCTTGCCAGCGAACGCGTACGTCTTCGCTGCCGAGCCGGAATTGATGCACAGGACACCGATGGCGCCGGTGCCGCTTGCCGTGCACGAGATGACGCCGGTTGGCGTCGGACTCGGGCTCGGCCCGCCGCACGTATATGGCAGCGCGTAGTAAATCACGTTGGCTTGCAGCGTGGTATGCGTGCTGGTCGGGGTGAACGTCAGGACACCGCTCGTGTACGTCATGTTCGCGATGTGTTTCCAACCAGTCGCCGGATCGTAATAGCCGATCTTCGCCGGCAGGTTGCCATAGTCGAAATGGGCCGGTGCCTTAAGCGTGAAGCCGGGGAACCCGTTGAGCGTTACCGTCTTCGAAGAGCTTAAGGTGAAGTAGAAAAATGGAAGGACGACATGCATGTCCGGATCCAACGCAGGCATTCCTGCCGGCACGGCGCTGGATAGCTTGATCGTGAGCGTCGTTCCGGCAGCCGCATTGTTCGCCGGGAACGTCATCGTTTCATGAAAACCGACGACGCTCGGCAGGTTTACCGACATGCCGGCCTGCGCCAGCGAACCAGACCACTGCCCTGCGGGCATCGAGGGTTGATTCGGCTGGGCAACTGGGCTCGAAATACTGCCACCGCCGCCGCTACATGCGCCCAGCGCAAAAACACCAAGCGCGAGTCCGGCAGCGACAATAAGCTGCTTAGACTTCTTTGAAAGTGAAACCATAATCGGGGCTCCTCCGCCTAACAGGAACCAAAGCAATACAACCGGTTTTCAAGCCCGGCTTACATTAGATATGAAAACACACACTGTGAACAAAAAAAAGGCCTCGATTCATTTTTGAATCGAAAGCCCTACCAGTCGGTTCTCTTCTAGACCGGGGCCGAATTAAGAACTTTTGCGGATTTTTTAATCAGATGTGTTCGTTTAGATGGCCGCGCGGCGTGCGCCGAGGTAGCGGCTTGAATAGTATGCTGCGGAAAGCGAGTCAACCCGCACTCCGTTCGAATAGGAGGCATGGACAAATTGGCCGCTGCCCAGGTAAATTCCGACATGCGAAGCTCCCTCCGCGTACGTCTGGAAGAACACCAGGTCGCCCGGCTGTAATCCACGCTCCGAAACTCGCCTGCCAACCTCGTATTGCGCGTCTGCAGTGCGAGGCAGCTCGATCCCGTTTCTGTGGAAAACTGCCTGCACGAAACCCGAGCAATCGACGCCATTGAACGATTCACCGCCCCACATGTACGGGACGCCCAGATAGCGCAAGGCTGTTTTTGTAACGGCAAGCTCGAGGGCCACGGCTTTTTGCGCGGCGGCAAAGGAGCTGCCGGCAAAATCCTGCGTCGAGAAACCGCTATGCATCGCAACCCAGATTGCCTGACGCTCCGCTGCTTGCCCTGGTCCATTTGCGGCCTTGGCCACGGGCCGCGCATGCTTGGAATGTCGCGCGATGGTCGCTTTCGCAGCCACCAACTTCGTTTTACTCTTTGGACGTTGGACGACAGTTGTCAAACGAAGGACTTGCCCGTCGCGTAGGTAGTCGGCGTCGCTGAGATGGTTCAGACGCACAATCTCATTGACGGTGACATGCTCGCGCTCAGCGATCGATGAGAGCGTGTCTCCGTGAACGACTGTGTAGGTTTGTCCTGCGCTTAGAACCGGCGCGGCGACTGTGAAACTAAGTGTGAGACAACAAAGAACGCGTAAAAGGAATGTTCGCAATATATCCTCTCTCAACGCCTACGGGGTTAGTTGTCGGGTTAGCGCCGAAAGATAGCGCTTCTGCAACCTCGCAGATTCACCCCAGATTCCACTGGGATCCCCCGCTCCGCTACGCTCCTGGAGCCTCGCGGATTCGGCCTGGTTGTGCGAATGAAGCCTTCGCGGCCGCATCGCTTGGAAATTGTCAACTGCCAGATTCTTGTCCGGCGAACGACACCTCCAATTATAAGAGGAACGTGGGCGGCACCACCGTGCCGATTGTCACGTCCAGAGCTCGGCAACTTGGGAGCCGGGACAGGCTATTCCTCCCCTTAACTCGGTCGACACAAGGTCGACCGCTACATAACGCGGCTACACTCCTTGATTACGGCCGCGACGCGTTGCGCAAGCAAGCGGATCTCTTCTTCTTCCTGGCCCTCAATCATGACGCGAATGAGCGGCTCTGTGCCTGATGGGCGAACGAGTATGCGGCCGTTTTTTCCCAGCGTCGCTTCGGTCTGCGCAATTATCTCGCGCACCGGCTCGCTTGTTTCATACGAGGTCTTGTCCGCAACCGCGATGTTGACCAGCACCTGAGGATGTCGTCGCATTATCTTCGCGATGTCTGCAAGGCGTTTGCTACCTGCGGCCAAGCTCGCGACGCTCACCGCGGTCGCAATCCCGTCGCCGGTCGTGTTCGAATGCAGATCGATGATGTGACCCGATTGCTCGCCGCCAAGGCGGTGCCCGCCGCGCTGCATCTCCTCAAGGACGTAGCGGTCGCCCACCGGCGTCCGGATGAGCTTAACGCCGAGCTCCTCAAGCGAACGCTCGAGGCCGATGTTGCTCATGACCGTTGCGACGATAGTTCGCTGTGGTAACTCATCGCGCGACAGCAGATCCAGGGTTCGCATCGCCAAGACGTGATCGCCGGTCACTTCGGTGCCGTCTTCATCGATGAAGAGCGCGCGGTCAGCGTCCCCATCAAACGCGATGCCGATGCTTCCCGGATGCGACATCACACGCTCGCGCAGCTTCGAGAGATCGGTCGATCCGCAGCGTACGTTGATCTTCTTGCCATTGGGGCTGCAGTTCAGTCTGATGACTCGTGCGCCGAGCTGATCGAAAACTTTTGGCGCGATCTCGCAGGCTGCACCATGCGCGGCATCGATGACGATAGTTTTGCCGGTGAGATCGGCGCCGCTCGAACGGCAATGCTCGGCATAGGAGGAAACCGCGCGCCTGCGATCCTCAATCACGCCGACGCGCGCTCCAGTCGGCCGAGCTAGCGCAGCTCGATCGTCGACGTGCGCGGCGATTTCATCCTCGAGCGAGTCCGACAGCTTGCAACCGTCGGACGCAAAAAACTTGATCCCGTTGTCCTCAATGGGGTTGTGAGAGGCGGATATCATCACGCCTGCTGCCGCGTTGAGGCGCTTTGTCAGCCAGGCAACTCCTGGGGTCGGGACGATGCCGAGCGTCCATGCGTCGAGACCTATGGAACAAATCCCCGCGCACAACGCTGCTTCGAGCATGGGGCCGGAGCAACGCGTGTCGCGTCCAACAACAACCGGTCGCCGCTCGCCGTGCAACGCGAGCACATGGCCGCCCGCGCGGCCGAGCGCAAACGCAAGCTCCGGCGTGAGAAATTCGTTGGCGACTCCGCGCACGCCATCGGTCCCGAAGAGATGATTCACGCTAACCGGGCGCCTTGTGCGGCACGATAGCGACGTGGACGGTGGGCGGTGCAACACTGACGCCGGGCACCGGATTGAAGTTGACGTCCACCGCCACCGGTCGGAGTGCGACTGTGACCGGTTTTGTTGTAGCAGCTCCCTCGATGCTCACGCGCGCGACCATGACTTTCGCAAGCGCGGTTTCGGCGCCGGCGACAATCACTGACTTCGGCTCGATGCTCGTCGCGATTGCGCTCTGGCCGTTGTCTTCTGAAATCACGGGCACGCGACGATATGCGAATCGGTCAAGCACGACGATTGCGGCTGCCGGCGACACAGAGCGAATCTTATCGCTTTCCGGGCCTGCAACGGCAACGTTGAGAGACAGCGTCCCAGCGTCTTTGCCCGCGCAATCCAGGTAGGCCGCGAAATCGGCGGGAGCGAGTTTTTCCAACACCGAGCGCGGACCGGAAAGTTCGATCGTGACCTTTTGAACGTCGCTCGTGGCGACAAGTCCGGGAGCGACGCCGTGCACCGCGACTGGAATTTCAAGCGTTGTGCTGTACGCTTGCGATGCGGTGAGATAATTAAATGTGAACCACAAGCCCACCGCGATTACGACGGCGGCGACCTTAAGGCCGAAGTTTCGTCTTATCAAGTCCATTGCCGGAGATATGTACCCTCTGTAATAGCGTGCGGGCAAAGTCGACAAAAGTGGGCCGTGTGGGCTGAGGCTCACCGCGAGCCCAGACGAGTGACGAACGCAGCGTTGCCGCAATTCTGGCGGCATCCTGCTGCTGCTCGAGCAGCCGGCCATTCTTGGCGATGGCAATTCCTCCCGTCTCTTCGGATACGATGAGCGCGAGCGCATCGGTCACTTCAGTCAGACCGAGCGCTGCGCGATGCCGCGTTCCCATCCTGCGGTCGAGCAACATCGTCTCCGAGAGAGGCAGAAAACATCCTGCAGCACAGATTCGGTCTCGACGAATGATGACGGCGCCATCATGCAGCGGCGAGCGCGGCGAAAAAAGCGACAACAGCACTTCAGCACTGACGATCGAGTCGACCTTGGTACCGGTCTCGACATACTCATCGAGCACGGCGCTGCGCTCGACGACGATAATAGCGCCTATGGCGCTGCGAGAAAGTACCGTCGCAGCGGTCCCAAGTACTTCGCACATGCGATCCACCACACCGCGATCTTGCGAGCCCGGTTTGCCTTCGTGAAATCCAGCGCTGCCAAGCTGCGCCAGCGCGCGGCGCAGTTCCGGTTGAAAGACGATTGGAATTGCGACGCCGGAGACGATGAGCAACGCGTTGAGCAGCGAAAAGACGGTCCACAGGTGGAAATACTGCGCGCCGACGCGGAACAGCAGCAAGAGTCCGATGCCTTGAAGTATTTGCATCGCTCTCGTGCCACGGATGAGGAGCAGCACGACGTAGACGATATACGCCGTGAGCAGTATATCGGCAATGTCTTGCCACGAAAGCGCGATGTGCGGCAGCTTCATACCCATTACTGCGATAATGCGCTACGTGCGAGATACGACTCGATGACTTGACTGCGCGCAACCTCGAGCCCCATGTGATGCGCGAGCACATCCAAGAACGTATCGAGCGGTGCGTCAGAGAGTAGGCTTCCCGGACCCAACCGCGCACCGAACCGCTGCGCTTCGATCTCCAAAATCGCCAGCGCGCGATGCAGCGGCGAGCGTTTAACGTCACTGTGTTCCAGAACAAAAACAGCGTTTCCGTCGCGAAGGATCGCAATAGGATATGCGCCTACCTCAGTCAGACCACTCTCCGGTCCTCCGGCGGCGGCGGCGATGCCCTTCATGTGCGACGAGGGTACGCCCGCCGTGAGCTTGGCCTTGGCTATGACCGTCGGACCACCAACCTCAATTGCGACACCTGAGGACTCCGACCCGCCGAATGGCAACGTCGGTGCATTATCGCCAAGCGTCAGACCATCGGCTCCCCATCCCATCGGACGGGCTGTTGTCCAGCGTCCTGCCGGAACCGCACGCCGAGCGATGTGCACGGAGGCGCGCAATGCTCCGTGCAGCTCAACGGCAACCGCGCGCAGCGACTCATCCGACACGATCTTCGCCGCATCCGGGTGTTGCAGCTCGAAGCGAAACGCTCGTCCAACCGCTTGTGTTGCGCCGATTGTCTCAGCCATGACGGCGATGGTCGCCTGCAGATCATCGTCAGCCGTCTTCACGGAAATGAGTGTGGCGTTGACGTCCGCGTCACTCACACACGCCAGCAGCTTTCCATCGGCGGCCAAACGTCGATGAAGTGCATCGGAGGCGGTGGGTGCAAGCGTGGGGCTCGCCACGAGTCGAATGAGCAGCATACGCCTTGATGCGGTTTTCCGCATCAAAGGCTGAAGTCCCCCGGAGGGGGAGCGGCACGAGCGCAGGAAGTCAGCGGAGCGACGGTCGACATAAAGTCGACCTGATATTACGTGGAAAAGGAGTGGGGCTTTGCCCAATATCAAGTCAGCCAAAAAATGGGTGCGCGCATCGGAGAAGCGCCGCAAGCGTAACCTCGATGTCAAGACGAAGCTGCGCACAGCGTACAAAAAAGCTACCGAGCAGAGTGCCACACCCGAGATCAAGCGAACGGCGGCGTCGGCGTTTGACAAGGCAGCTGCGCGCGGCATCATTCACAAGAACAAGGCGAACCGTAAAAAATCGCGGCTCGCGAAGCGCACCGCAAAAGCGGCTTGAGTGCGTTCGTCGCGCTCGCCCTTCATCGTCCTGTGGGTCGTCGCGGTGCTCTGGGCTGGAGCCTTTGCTCCAACCCACGCGGCTCAAGGTCCAAGCCCGTTTCCTAGCCCCGTTCCCAGCGGCTCGCCGACGCCCACCGCTTCGCCGAGTTCGGGCGAGCTCTCCAATCCATTTCCCAGTCCCTCGCCGACGTTCGTGTCGCCCTCGCGCAACGGCTATTTCGCTGCTGGCTACGTAGGAGGAAGTGCGAACGGGGGGCAGGTTGCGCCACTCCCCAACGCCACAACCACGCCATATCCTTTTCCAGCTTCCGGCAGCAGCGGATTTTGGATCGATATCGTAGGTCGAATCGCGCCGTCTTATCTTGTCGCGCTGATGTACGACAATCTGCGCGTGCATGGCGCCGACAAGCCGCTGGTCTCGTACGCGCAGGGACGCGTTCTTTTTCAACCGCGAGTATCGCGCCTAACCGCCGGCGTTGGTCTTGTCTCCGTGCAACGATCGACGACGAACGCGAGCTTGAATGGCTTCGGCCCAGGGTTGACTTTGTTGCCCGACTTTCGCGGGGGCCTCACCACGTACGGATCGCTCTTCTACTACCCCCGCATACAAGGTTCAGGGTTGAGCTCCACATTTACGTCGCTTGACGCAGGCTTGATGTACGCACCCAAGACTACGGGTGGGCTCTTCCTCCGTGTTGGCGGCTCGCTTCGCTCGGGATTCCCAGCATCAACCTCGCCCGGATCAATCACGGCGCTGCAGCTCGGCGCCGGCACATCGTTTTAGTTGTCTCCTAGCGTGGATCCACAACGATCGTCGTTCGCACATCGGCCGGCAATCGTAGCTCTTGGACCATCGCGCACGCGCTGAGCATCTCGTCTTCGCTCGCAGACTTTATCGCGATGCGCATGCGAAACTCGCCGCGTGCCTTCGGTAATGTGTCAGGCGCCGGACCAAGAATTTCCACGTCACGAGCGCTGCCGCGCAGATGTGTCGCTACGAGGTTTGCGTGCCCATTCACAGCGCCGTGGTCGACGCCGGCGACAATGACGTACGCGATCCTGCCAAACGGCGGGTAGCGCAGCTCGCGACGGATTTCTAGTTCTTTGGACGCAAAGGCATCATAATCGTGCGTTGCGGCAAGTGCGATTGCGTAGTGGTCGGGCGCATACGCCTGAACGATGACGCGACTTCCAGGCGAAACTCTGCCGGCTCGCCCAGCCACTTGCGTCAAGAGCGAAAACGTTCGTTCGGCAGCGCGGAAGTCTGGGCGGTTCAGGTCGAGATCCGCGGCAACGACACCCACCAGCGTCACCGTCGGGTAATCGAGACCCTTCGCGATCATCTGAGTGCCGATAAGAATGTCGCCTTCATCCGCAAACGATCGCAACAGCCGCTCGTGAGAACCCTGTGCGCCGGTGCTGTCTGAATCCATTCGGACGACGCGAGCCTGAGGGAAAAGCTCGCGCACTTCCTCCTCAACGCGCTGGGTGCCGAACCCAAACGGGAGAAGATCGCCCGAAGCGCATTTCGGACAACGCGCAGCAATTCGAAACGCATCACCGCACACATGGCAGCGCATCGATCGATCCGCTGCATGCACGACAAGTGACACTGCGCAGCGGCGGCAACGCGGCGCAAAACCGCACGCACGGCACAATAACAGCCCCGCGTAACCCCGGCGGTTGACGAACAGCAAGGTCTTCTCGCCTGCTGCAAGGCGCGATTCTATCGCCGAGGTCAAGGCAGGTCCCAGGGCTCGCTTACCGTGCAAGCTGCGCTTCTGCGTCATGTCGACTATCTCGACGCCGGGTAACGGCGCGTTGGTGGCGCGTTGGGTGAGGCGCACGTGCAAGATTGCGCCCTCGAGCGCGTCCCAGTAGGACTCGAGGCTTGGTGTAGCGCTGCCAAGCAGAACGCTGCCACCGACAGTTTTCATTCTCTGCGCGGCAATAGCCGCCGCGTCGTAGCGTGGTGCGACGTCTTGCTTATATGAAGGCTCATGCTCCTCGTCGACGACGATGAGGCGCAGCTCGGGAAGCGGCGCAAAAACTGCGGAGCGTGCCCCGACGACAACGTCCAGCTCGCCGGCCGCGGCGTCTCCCCAGACCGTCGCGCGCTGGATCTCTGAGAGCCCGCTATGAAGCACCCCAACCTTTGCGCCGAAGGCCGCGATGAATCGGCCGGCGGTTTGCGGCGTCAGCGCAATCTCCGGCACGAGCACGATCGCTCTTCCCCCGCGGCTGCGAACTCGGTCGATCAATCGCGAGTAGACGAACGTCTTTCCCGAACCTGTGATGCCGTGCAAGAGCGCAGTCGTCGGTCCCAAGCGCATTGCGGCGTCGAGCTTTTCAATCGCCGCTCGTTGCTCGCTCGTCGGCGTCAGACTGTGCGCCACTTGTGCTCTGTCGCGCACGAGCTGCCGCGGCACGAGGTCCTGCGCGCGAATTACTCCTGATTTGATAGCGTTGCGGACGATCGCCGCGCTGACGTGCGCGCGGCGCTGTGCTTCGCGTAGCGGCAGTGAGCCGCCGGCATCTGCCAAGGCAGCCGCCAGCCGCCGCTGCGCTGGGCCTCTAGCGGCGGCGGCATTTTCGAGCACCGCAAGCAGCTCCGCGCCGCGGGGTCGTCGCTTCTCGCGCGATTCCGCTTGATGCCGGTGCAGCACACCCAGGTTTGCCAACCGCGTGAGTTTGCGACGCAGCGCGCTCAGCGAGGTACGGATCTTTTTTGCGCGCAATGCGCGAACCGCACTGATTGCTGAGAAACGTTTGTCGCCGAAATGCTTGTGGAGGGCCGTCGTCTCCGAATCGGCCTCGGGCGCACGCAAAAACTGGAAGCGTTCTGCTTGCATACCGGCGCGGGGAGCGACGGCAGTCAGTGCTTCGCGAAACGTGCACGCATAGCGCGTATGCATCCACCGCGCGAGCTCGACGGCTGCTGCGGGAATAGCGGGGTCGTCGCAAATCTCCTCGACAGGCTTTATTGCTGCGTCGCTTGGGACGTTCGTGGACACCCCGACGACCCAGCCTGAAACCACGCGACCGCCCAGCGGCACGCGCACGCGCGACCCGATCGGCGGCAGTTCGCCTCCCGCGTCGTAGGTGAACGGCTCGTCGAGGTGCGCCGTTTGGACGTCGACGACGACGTCGATGAGCTGCGTCTTCGTCTCGATCACCATGAACCGCGCACCGGACGCGTGGCAAGGGTTGTAATCGCCATTCGCACGTCGCTATCGGGAACGTCGACACCGACGCGCACTTCGCCTAACCGCACCGGGAGGACGAACTTCAGCACGCCGTCGCGGCGTTTCTTGTCATGACGCATTGCCTCCACGATGGAGTCGGTGGAGAGCTTCGGCATGGCGACGCGTAGGCCGGCGCGGCGCAACGCCTTGAGCACTCGATGGTGGTCGACGTGGCTCCAGCCCGTGCGGTCGCGCGCGAGCACGCCCGCAGCGCGAAGCCCTAGAGCAACCGCAGCTCCGTGAACAACACGATATTTAGACGCTTGTTCGATCGCGTGAGCGAATGTGTGCCCAAAATTCAATACGGCTCTTGCTCCGT
>DASZFB010000042.1:0-2833 GCA_035940275.1 Candidatus Eremiobacteraceae bacterium
TCGGATAGAGACCGCCCTCGAAGCCCTGGTACGAGCCGGCGCCGAGATCGTTCAGTGCGACTTTGCCGGTCGGTACAGGGGTGGGTGTCGAACCGCCGCTGCTCGGGTTGGGGTTCGGATTGGGCAACCCGGCCGGGCCGCCCGAGCTTGCGCAGCCGGCGACCAGCGCGACGGCGAGCAGGAACGTCCAGACGGCGAGTTTCGAGCGCATCTTTACTATATATATCGGCACGAGGGCATTAAGGTTTCTAAGTCGCGCTCGCGGGGAATCTCGTGGAGCGGCCTACAGAGGGAACGTCCGGCCGGCGCGCGCAACGTCCCGTCTATGAAACCACTTGATCTTACGCAACATCCGCCACGGCGCGCCGGCGAGCGCCTCGACGGCCTCGTCCTGCTGCCGCGCACGATCGACAAACTGCGCGCGTCGCTGCCCGGCGGCAATATAGGCTCTTACAAGATCCCGGGCTTCAGCACGAAGTTGCTTGAGCTGCTCGGCGTCTCAGAAGCGGATATGCTCGAAGCGGTGCGCACGGCATCGACAGACGACGATGTCGCCGCCTGGGTGCGCGCGCAGAGCGATCCTTCGAAGTATCCGAAGATCAACGAGCACTTCGAACGGCGCACGGTTGCGGATCTGGCGGACCCGGAAGACTATCACCGGCGCTATCCGATCGCCAAACGGCTCGGCTTGACCAGGCTGATCGACGTTTTGGATGCGGATGACGCGGAAAGTTTCGCGACGCCGAAGAGCTCGTAACCGCGCAGCCGGGCGTGCTCACCTGTCTTGACCTAGCATGATCAGATGGTTGTGGGCGGCGTCGGGGCTGTATGCGCTCGCTGCCGGCACATTGGTGACGATCCATTGGATGCGCTGGCAAACCGGCGTCGACACCGGCGTGTACACGCAGGTGGTGCTCAACACGTTCAACGGGTTCCGTTCGGCGTTTGAAAACGGGCCGCATTTCGCGGTGCACTTCTCCCCGCTGCTCGGCATCTTCTTCCCCCTAGTGGCTATCACGCATTCAGGCCTGGCGTTGGAACTCGCGCAGGTCGTGCTCGTCGCTTGCGTACCGGTCGCGCTCTACGGCTTTATCCTGCCGCACGTCGGCGAGGCCCTGGCGCTGCGCGTCGGCTTCATCACGCTGCTGTATCCGCCGCTTGCCGCGATCGGCATCGGTGAGTTCCACATCTTGGCGTGTTTGCCGCTGCTGGTCGTCGGCGCGCTCTGGGCGTTAGATCGCGGGCACGGAGGTTGGTTCGGTCTTTTCGCCGGCATGTTGTTGTTGGTGCGCGAGGACGTGCTGCTCGAATTGCTGGTGATCGGCGTTGTGGGCGGCATCGTCGCATTGCGCGCGTCGCACGGCGTGGGGACGATTTTCGCATCTCCTGCATCGCGGAGTTTGGTGGGGGCCGCGAGTATCGGTCTTGGCGTTGCCGCTGGCGCGGTAGCCGCGCTGTACTTCGGCGTCATCCAGCCGGCGTTCGGCCACAACGGCTGGTACCCGCTGCTATACTACCGCTTCGTGATCACGCGCGGCTCGGCGGGCGCGCTCGCGCAGCCGCCGGTCGGCCCGCCACCCAATCCCAGCGCGTCATTGCTGCGCCAATCGTTCGAACGTTTCACTTATCTGCTCGAGTCGTTCGTGCCGCTGGCGCTGTTGCCGTTTCGCACGTGGTGGTGGTTGCTTGCGGTGCCCGGCTTGACGATCGTGCTTGCGGCGACGAGCGCGTCGATCTGGACCATGGGCTCGCAGTACGCGCTCTTGTGGGCACCCTGGTTGCTCGTCGCGACCGCGGTCGCGGTGATTCAGGTACGGGCGACGCTTGGGGAAGCCGCGGCGCGCCGTTGGACGGGAGCCGCGATCGGTTTGTGTCTCGTCTTTCTCATCGCCATCAACCCGATGCACTTGCAGTACTTCTTCCGGCCGCCGTACCACGATTTGGTTTCGGCGCAGCAAGCGCTGGCATGCGTGCCGCAGCGAGCGTCGGTGGCGACGCATGACGAGTGGTTCACGCACATCGCAGGCGCGAATCCGCAGGCCAAGGGCAATGTGGTCACCGGCGTCGACTATCTCGTCTATGCCGACGACTATCCAGACGCGTCGTTCGAACGCGAGATCAAACCAAAGCTCCAAGCGGAGATCGCTGCCGGACACGTGCGCGTGCTTTGCTCGTTCGGAAGCGTGAGAGCGTATCAGAGAACGGTCGAATAAATTTGACCGCTGCACACAGACGTCGGGAAAAGCGAGAGCCGGCTGCGCGATGCTGCCGGCTCTCAGTATGTATGTAAAGATTTCGTGGTTACGGGAGCGTGTTGATGGTGGGTCGCTCGAAGACGAGCTTGTTCATCGAGACGATCGCGATGTAGTACGCGTGCATTTCAGCTCGCGTGAGCCGCTGCGTTGCGGCCGGTTGGCGTAGGTTCCCTTGGGTCAGTATCTGCTTTTTCATTGATGCCACCTCCGTGGCCGTCATACTCTATATCGGTAAAACTAAGCGAGCAAGCATAACGTTACGGCTAACCGATGAAAGCCGCATTAGAGTGTGGGAAAAGAAAAAAACCAGTGTTTTAAGCTGGTTCTGGTACGGCCGCAGACCTGTCTCAAACATTATACTGCCTTCTTTGCGAGATCGCAAGCGAAGCCGGCGTCAGACCTGTGGCCACCGGCCCCTTCCGCATGGCGGAGGCTGGAGACGTCGGGAATTGAACCCGACCGCACGACTTGACAGGTCTGCGGCCGCACCAGCGGCGCCCCCAACCGCGTGGGTTATCACTACCGTACGCATGAGCGTCAAGAAGCGGGATTAGCAAACTCAGCTTTTTTCATTTCGC
>DASZFB010000043.1:0-5328 GCA_035940275.1 Candidatus Eremiobacteraceae bacterium
TTGGCGCGGGTCAAGCCCGCGCCTTGTCTTCGGATCAAAGAGCCGTGTGTCGGCTACTTCGTCGGTGCTGGTGTTGGCGCCGGAGCCATGTTTTGGGGCGCGGGCGTCGGCGGGAAGAGCGGGTTGAAGCGATCGTCATAGATCTGAATGTTCGCTTTTTGCCGCAGCTGTTCAATGAAGGGACCGCTTTGCGCAGCCTCAGCCTGCTGAAGGAGCATTTGACGAACCTTCGGCGCGGCATCTGCGAGCGACGCGGTATGCGCGGGGCGCTTCTCTTCAAGTTGAATGATGTGCCAACCAAACGGCGTTTGTACGGGCTGACTTATCTGTCCGACCGCAAGCGCATAGGCCGCATCTGAGAACGGCTTCACCATCTGCGTCGGGCCGAACCAACCAAGCTCACCGCCCTGTGCCTTGCTGCCTGGATCGATCGACATTTTTTGCGCAAGCACAGCGAAGTTCGCGCCGGATCGCAGTTGCGCCTCAATGGCGTCGGCTTCGGGCTTTGTCTTCACGAGAATGTGGCGAGCACGAATCTGTTCCGGCGTGTTGTAGTTCGCTTTGTTCTTGCTAAAAAAGTCGGCAACTTGCGCATCGCTGATGTTCACTTGCTTGTCGACTGCCTTCTTAACGATAATTTGAACACGCTCGATGTTCTTGGCGTCATCCATCGTCAAGCCTTGATTCTTGAGGATGGTCTCAAACTGGCCGGCCGGAAAGCGCTGCTCGAGCGCATTGAGCGCATCTTGGATCTCCGCGTCCGTGACAGTGATACCCGCTGTCTTGCCGTACTGGAGGACGAGTGCAGTATCGACCATCTGCTGCAGCGTCGATTTTCCGGCTTGCCCCTCGAGACGGTTGTCGAGCTGCCCTTTGGTGATTTTTTCACCGTTAACCGACACGACCGTCTTGTCTTGGCCGGCGCAGCCCGCAACGCCCGGAAGCACTCCAAGCGCAACGATAAACGCGGCGACCGCTAACCTGTGACGAAGCATCTATTCTCCTTTTGAGCGCTCTTTAAGTGCGCTCTTACAAAACTGACAATATTTCGCGAACGGTTCCCAAGCGGCTGCTGCCATCGCGCTCGGGAAGACTCGCAACGACCGCGCTCTGGGTGAACCGGAAATTTCCCCCGGTGAGTGATGTCAGAGCTGAGAGGGCCTGTTCGGACAACGAAAACCTGGGGCCCATTTCGAGGGTCAGACGTCGCGCTTCGAGCGCAACTTTTTGTACTCCTTTTGCGGTTGCGAGAACACGCAAGCGCGCCAAGTCAAGTAAAGACTGTGCCTCGCTTGGCAGGGGTCCAAAACGGTCTCGTAATTCTTCAGCGATTGCATCCACTTCGGCCAGCGTTTGAGACGCCGCGATCCGTTGATAGAACGAAACCTTCTGACTTGCGCCCTTGATATAATCGCTCGGGATAAATGCGCTGACGCGCAAGTCGAGCACAGGCGGGGGCTCTTGCTGCACCGGCGCTTCTCCGCGCCGCTGCGCGACTGCTTCGCGCAAGATTTCAGTATACGTTTCGAATCCGACTGCGGCGATGAAGCCATGCTGCTCGCGGCCCAGTAGGTTGCCGGCGCCGCGAATTTCGAGATCGCGCATCGCGAGCTGCAGGCCAGAGCCAAGGTGAGAGAATTCGCGGATCGCCTCAAGTCTGGATCGCGCGACGTCCGTTAACATGCGATGTGGTTGATAGAGAAAGTACGCATATGCTTGGTGTGCGCTGCGCCCGACGCGACCGCGCAACTGATAGAGTTGCGCAAGACCGAAGTGCGCCGCATTGTTGATGATGATCGTGTTGACGTTCGGGATGTCGAGCCCATTCTCGATGATCGTCGTTGAGATCAAGATGTCGACCTCGCCATTGACAAACGAGAGCATGACGTCTTCGAGTTCACCTCCGGTCATCTGGCCGTGACCGACGGCGATGCGCGCGCGTGGTGCGAGTCCTTGGATGGCCGCCGCCACGCCGTAGATCGTCTCGATGCGGTTGTGAACGAAGTACACTTGGCCGCCGCGGTCGAGCTCTTGCGCCAACGCGCTGGCGATGAGTGCATCGCTGCTCGGAGCGACGAGCGTCTTGATCGCCACGCGATTGGCCGGCGGCGTCTGAATGAGAGACAGATCGCGAACGCCGGCAAGCCCCATGTGCAACGTGCGCGGAATCGGAGTCGCCGACAGCGTCAAGACGTCGACCGATTGACGCAATTCTTTGAGACGCTCTTTGTGCATGACGCCGAAGCGCTGCTCCTCGTCCACGATCACGAGCCCCAGTTGTTTGAAGCCAACATCTTTTTGCAACAAACGATGCGTGCCGATGACGAGGTCAACGCTGCCATCCTGCAGACCGAGAAGCGTTGCTTTTTGTTCCGCATTTGTGCGGAAGCGCGAGAGCAAGGCGATCGACAGCGGATACGGCGCAAAGCGCTCGCTAAACGTCCGATAGTGTTGCGCAGCGAGCACGGTGGTCGGGGCCAGCAGCGCCACTTGCTTGCGATCCATGACCGCCTTGAAGGCGGCACGAATGGCGACCTCGGTTTTGCCGTAGCCGACGTCACCGCATACGAGCCGGTCCATGGGCCTCGGGCGTTCCATGTCTTCCTTGACAACGCGGATCGCTTCAGCCTGGTCGGGCGTCTCGTCATAAGGAAACGATTCTTCGAGTTCCGATTGCCACGGCGAATCTGGCGCGAAGGCGTGTCCGACCGCAACCTCGCGCGCAGCGTACAAACGGACGAGACCTTCAGCGATGCGCTCCACCGCCTCTCGCACGCGCGAGCGAGTGCGCGCCCAATCGCTGCCGCCCATCTTCGAGAGTCGAGGGGCTGCGCCATCGGACGACGCGTACTTGCGCACCAAATGCATCTGATCGACGGGCACGTACAAGCGGTCTTCACCTGCGTACGCGAGCTGCATGAAGTCGCGGCCGATGTCGTCGACGATAATATGCTCGAGCCCGAGATACTGGCCGATGCCATGATGGGCGTGCACGAAAAACTCACCCGGCGTAAGATCAGATACACTCTGCGGTACGCCTTCTTTGGCGCTCTTGCGACGCGTGCGCCGAGCGGGATGGCCGTATAACTCGTTGTCACCGATGACCGCGAGCCTGAGTGAGGGAATGAAAAATCCTGTGTCGATTGCGCCTTCGCCCGCCACAACCGCGCCGCTCTCCGCTGGCACGACAAGGCGTTTAGGAATGGCCCGAGTCGAAATGTCGTGTTCGGTGAGAACTTCCGTGATGCGACGGTAACCCACCGAGGCAATCGCAACGACAGCCGCGGACCCCAGTTCCTTGCGCACGTATTCAATGAAGCGTTCGATGCTGCGTCCGAAGAGCGGCCCCGGCTGGCTGGGTATGGAGATCGTCGCATCGGACTTGCGACCGAGCGACGGCGATGCAAGCCCGGAGCGCACAGCGACCACCGCTCGTTCGCCGAGCTCAAGGGCGAGGTCGGCAAGGCTCAAACTCACGCTTGGCGGCGGACTCGATTCTGCCGGCTGATCGTTTTCGTCGCCGTCGTCCGGCGGATCTTCGCGATCGACAGCGGCAACGGTCTCGTCGTCGCGCTGCGCGGCAAGGCCGTGGTCGATCGCAACCAGCATTTCGGGATCGTCAATGACGATGGTGGCGGATGGCGCGTAGCGCCACAAAGGAACGTCCGCGATTAACGCGGGTTCGGACCACGGCAGTATGGCTACGTCACGTCGCTCGCCCGCCGAGCGCTGCGATGAGAGCGAAAAGGTGCGGATCTGTTCGAGTCGGTCTCCAAAGAACTCAAGACGCACCGGATCATCTGCAGTGGCGGGAAAAATGTCAATGAGGCCGCCGCGAACTGCGAATTCACCCGCTGCGCTCACAACGTCGGCGCGCTGATAACCCATGTGCGTAAATGCTGCAAGCAATTCTTCCCATGAGTACTCGCCGCCCACTTTGAGGTGTCTCGACGCTTTGGAAAATTCAGCCGGGTCGATGAGTGCTTGTCGCGCGGCCGCGTGAGGGACGCAGAAGATTCCAGGCCGGCCACTTTGCAACGCCTCGAGGAAGCTGAGGCGATCGGCGCGTTCTGTAGGATTGACAAGCGCGCCAACGCGATCGTCACGCGGTCGCAGCGCGAACACCGGCGCCTCGTAGTCAGCGAGATAGAAGGCGCAGTCGTTAGCGAAGCGATCAGCAGATTCGATGCTCGACGTCCAGATAATCAGCTGGCCCGCGTTCGCGCTCCACAGCGCCGAGACCAAGGCAGGACGCGCGGCTGCGGCGACGTCGACCATGTCGACAACGCCGCGAGCGCGAACGATACGCGTCGCCTCTTGGATGCCGTCAGAGGCTGCAAGACCGAGAACGATTGCCGAACCGATATTGTGGGGCACAAAAACTCCAAAGCGTCGTGGCCGGGTCGCGCGCGACCCGGCCTATGTAAGCTTTGATAGTGTAGTTCGGTAGGCTCCGGCTGTCAAGCCGCCACGTACGACCTATTAGCCCCAAGTTCAAAGGTCCCCGGCGAGGTAATCGAGCAGCACGAATCGGAAGCCTAATTATAATGAAGGAAGCGCGCGCAGTTGTGCTCGTTGTCGACGGTGGCGGCGTTGGGGCGAGCGAAGACGCTGCTCAATATGGTGACAGCGCCGCGGTCAACTCCGTCGGCAACACGGCAAAGGCTGCCGGTGGTTTGCGATTACCCAACTTGCAGCGGCTCGGTCTCGGATGTCTGACTGCGGTGCAAGGCGTGCCGTGCCCGCAGGCGCCAGCGGCGGCGTGCGCCCGACTGCGAGAAGCCAGCAATGGCAAAGACAGCGTCACCGGTCATTGGGAAATGATGGGCATTACCATCGTCAACGCATTCCCAACCTATCCAAATGGTTTTCCGAAAGACGTGATCGATCGCTTCGAATCGCTCATCGGGCGCAAAGTCTTGGGTAATACAGTCGCGTCGGGCACGGAGATTATCGAACGGCTTGGCCCAGAGCACCTTTCAACGGGCTCACCAATCGTTTACACTTCCGCGGATTCCGTGTTCCAAGTTGCGGCGCATGAAGAAGTCGTGCCGCTGCAAACTTTGTGGGACTGGTGCGAGAAGGCACGAGCGATGCTCGTCCCGCCAAACCGCGTCAATCGGGTCATCGCGAGGCCTTTCGTCGGCCGGCCGGGCGCATTCGTTCGCACGGCAGGACGCCGTGACTACGCCGTGCCACCGCCGTCCCCAAGCTTGCTCGATCTCCTACAGAAGGAAGGAGTAGCTACGCTTGGCTTGGGGAAGATTGAAGACATATACTCATGCCAGGGCATTGGCGCTGGGAGCCGAACCGCAGACAACGCTGAGG
>DASZFB010000044.1:0-3228 GCA_035940275.1 Candidatus Eremiobacteraceae bacterium
CAAGTATAGCGTACATTAAGCAATGCAGGCTTGACTAGGCCCCAGATACAGTAATTCAGCCAAAACCGCGCCAATGCGCCAAGATGCTCGCTGAAACCAACCCGCTTCTGTCCTGGCGCGACGAGTTCCCGATTCTGTCAACGTGCACGTACCTGATCAACAATTCACTGGGTGCTATGCCAGCGCGAACTCGCGAGCGTCTTTCGGAGTACGCGGACGATTGGGCAAACCAGGGAGTCGTGGCGTGGGAGAAATGGCTACCGCTTGTTTCTCACGCAGGCGACCTCGTCGGTTCCCTCATCAACGCACCTGCTGACCAGGTGATCATGCAGCCGAACGTCTCTATTGCCGAGTCGATCCTCATCTCGTGCCTCGATTTCTCGGGCAAGCGCAACAAAGTCGTGTACTCCGACCTCGAGTTTCCAACAATTCACTACAACTGGCAGGCACAAGCCGACCGCGGCGCGCGGATCGAAGTCGTGAAAACCGAGGATGGTGTCACGGTCGATACGCAGGCGCTCGTTGATGCGATCGATGAAACCACGCTCGCCGTACCGATCTCGCATGTGATTTTTCGCTCGAGTTACATCACGGATGTGCGCGCCGTCGTCGAGAAGGCACACCGAGTCGGCGCGATGGT
Source organism: Candidatus Eremiobacteraceae bacterium (assembly GCA_035940275.1). Lineage (GTDB taxonomy): Bacteria > Vulcanimicrobiota > Vulcanimicrobiia > Eremiobacterales > Eremiobacteraceae > JAFANK01. The sequence goes on from DASZFB010000044.1 coordinate 641, forward strand.
GTTTCTCGACGTGTACCAGTCGATCGGAAGCATGCCGATCGACCTCCAGGCTCTCGAGGTCGACGCGTGCGTCGGGGGCGCTCTGAAGTGGCTGTGCGGCGGGCCCGGCGTTGCCTTTTTGTGGGTCAGACCCGACCTCTACGAGAAGCTGCAGCCGCGGGTTGTCGGTTGGTTTTCCCACAAGCGGCCATTCGATTTCGATATGTCAGGGCTCGAGTTCGCCGGTGATGCCTGGCGCTACGCGGGCGGCACCCCGAATCCCGCGGCGCTGTATGCGGGATTGAGTGGCCTTGAGATAATCAACGAGGTTGGAGTTGCAGCAATCAGACAGCGCAGCGTTGAACTAACGTCGCTCGCGGTTCGCACGGCACAAGAGTTTGGGTTGCGAGTGAACTCGCCTCTCGACGCACGTTCGCGTGGCGGCCACGTCACCGTGGATTTCCCGGATTCTGCGGCAGCCAGTGAGGAATTGATCCGCCGCGGATTCTTCGTTGACTACCGCCCCAAAGCAGGCATTCGAATCGCGCCGCACTTTTACAATACGTCCGAAGAGGTCAGCGCCGTCTTCGAGGAGATCCGTTCAATCATTGACCGCCGTTGATGTTGTCGTAGCCGGGGCCGGACCCGCGGGGTCGGCCGCCGCGCACACGCTGGCTAGTGCCGGCGCCGACGTGCTCGTGCTCGAGCGCGCTCATTTCCCACGCGACAAGAGCTGTGGAGACGGCATCACTGCGCATGCGGTCGACATCCTCCACGACATGGGCGTCACGTTCGATCGCTTTGCAACTGGAGCCGTGAGGACATACGGGGGCGTCATCGGTAGTCCCAACGGTGCTTCATTTTCCGCGCGGCCGCCCGCACACGCAGACGGTGGTCCGGTGGAGTGCTGGGTCGTGCCGCGAGTCGTACTGGATGCTGAAGTCGCGCAAGCGGCGGTACGCGCGGGCGCTATCCTGAAGCAAGGCGCGACGGTTACCCGAGTAACACGCTCAAACGGCTCGATCACCGGTGTCGAATACAGCGACGGCGCGGGCGTCCACCACACGGAAGCAAAGATCGTCATCGGCGCCGACGGCGCTCACTCGGCAGTGGCCCAATCGCTGGGCGTGCAAAACTCATCGCGGCGACATCTTGGATTCGCGCTGCGCGGTTATTATGACGGCGTCACCGAGCTCAGCGACGATCTCGAAATCTACTACTTCGATCCCAAGCTGTTGCCTGGCTACGGCTGGGTTTTTCCGACCGGACCAAAGACCGCCAATGTCGGCATCGGTGTGTATTCCCGAGAACTCGACCGCTCGCCGCATAAGCTGCGGCAAATTCTCGATGATTTCATCGCCGGTGTTCCGAGCGTCGCCCGGCGAATGGCTGGGGCGCGGCCAATCGGTCGGGCGCTCGGGTGGCCACTGCCTGTTTCGAGCGCTCATCGGCGCACCGTCTTCAATGGTGCCATGTTGTGCGGCGATGCGGCATCACTTGTTGATCCGCTTACCGGCGAAGGCATCTTCACCGCGCTCGTCTCGGGAAGGTCGGCCGGACGCGCTGCGCTCAAGGCGCTCAAGGCGCAGGATGCGTCGGCTGGTGTATTGCGCGACCACGAACGTGAGTGGATCAAAATAGCCGGCGGCTATTTGTCCTCGGGCCGCCTGCTGAAGAACCTCGCAAAAAGCGCGATGCTGATGAATCTCATCGTGCGACGAGGGAGCCAGAGCCCATACTACGCCAGCCGCGCGATTGGCTACGGGTTAGGGACGATCGATCGACGGCGTGCGTTGCGCTCGATCGTAATGAAGGCTATCTTCAATCCTTCTTTTTTCCGGGGCTGATTTTTAAGAACAGTTTGGCACTCGGACAAAGATCGCGCAGAATGCACTCCGCGCACTGAGGGTTGCGTGCATGACACACCTGCCGCCCATGAAGGATCAACCATTGCGAAACGTTTCCCCAGTGTGCTTTGGGGACAACTTTCATGAGCGCTTGCTCCATCTTTGCGGGCGTCGTCGCCCGCGCAAGCGCGAGACGGTTGGCGACACGAAAGACGTGCGTGTCAACCGCGATTGCACTTTCCCCAAACGCAACCGCTAAGACGACGTTTGCAGTTTTGCGACCGACACCCGGAATCTCAAGCAGCTCTTCCATTGTTTTTGGCACATGACCGCCGAAGCGTTCGGCGAGGACCCGCGCGGCACCAATAATGCTTTTGGCCTTCACGTGGTAGAAGCCCAAGCTCTTAATGATGCGCTCGACGTTTCTCCGCGGGGCGCCGGCAAGCGCCTCCGGAGTCGGATATTTCTCGAATAGCTCCGGCGTCACCATGTTGACTCGCGCATCCGTCGTCTGTGCTGACAAGATGACGGAAATGAGCAACTGAAACGTGTTCTTGTGATGTAAGGCCGTCGTCGCACCCGGATACGCACGCGCGAGTCGCTCGAGAATCAGTTCTCTACGGCGGCTCGCGTCTAAGGCAGGCGAACCATCTTTCGTGCGCGTTCCATCTGAATGAGACCGTCTCGCTCGAGTCCGGCCAGAATTGCGTACAGCCACGCGCCATCGCTTACGTCAAAGCCTTCCTTTACCTCTCGCCCCAA
>DASZFB010000045.1:0-4584 GCA_035940275.1 Candidatus Eremiobacteraceae bacterium
AACTGCAACTGCGGCCTGCTCGGAAATAGCGGTCAACAAATCGCAATCGGACTGCGAATACGACAGGGCGCGTGGGCTCTGGACCGATAGCACGCCAACGACGCGGTCACCAAGCTTCATTGGCACGATGAGCGCCGAGGCAGGCTCTTGCGCGTCACCTAGCGTGACCGATCTGACGGCATTCCAGTCTTCTGGCCTGCGAATCATGACCGGATGGCCCGATTTGGTCACGTCGCCCGAAACAGTTGTCAGCGGGAGACGGACACGGTCTACCGAGCGGCGGCCGAATTCAGCGCTATATTCGATTTCAAGTTGCTGGCCATCGGGCGTTAAGAGCGCGGCGACAAAGAGCGACGCATCCATGACGCGCCCGACGAGCGAGTGGAATTTCGCAAAGAGATCGGCGAGGTCGAGGCCGCTTGAAAGTGCACGCGCCGTTTCCAGCAGCAAGTTGAGAGCTTTGGCGGCATGCTCTCCCAGCGCCGTCTCGCGCGTGATCTCGAGGTCCTGGCCCGCGAGTACGGAGGCGTATTCCAGCAGAGCGGAGTCGCCCGGCACAAACGGCGCATCGGATTGCAGCACGGTGAATCCGATGATGGCGCCTGCCACACGGATTGGACAGACTATGGCGTAGGCAAGGCGTCCTCGCGGCGCGCGCGACCCTGGATCGATGTGCCGCACTCCGGCGACGACCGGCAGCTCGCAAAGCTGCTCGGAGGCGAGTGCAAACGCGAGCGTCTGCGCATCTAGGGGTTCGGCCGTTTGATGTCCCCGATCCGCATGATAATGGTAACGAACTGGGCTAGCGATATCGCGGTCGATCGTGGCGACCGTGAAGCGCCGGATACCGCGCGAAAAAAAGACATCATGAAGCTCGGCCAACGCCTTCTCTCCACCGCAACGAGTGAAGATGGCGGCGATGGTATGCGTGGCGCGCAAGTGATCCGAAGACGGGTCCGAACCCGCCTCGACCGGTTTTTGCTCGTCCATATCGGGGATTTGCTGACTCCTTAGGGTCGCTCTTCATCTGTTATCGGCAGCTAGCCCACCTGGTGGAACCTGCCTGTGACCTAGATGTCCGCTTCTTTCATATGGAACTGGGCGGCCTCGGTCACAGTAGCGGGACCGATGGGATTGAAGCGTCACGAACCATCTGGGCCGCGGTCCTACAAGCGGTGAACCATTATGCAACCGCGAGATAAGTTTTTTAACGCCTTATTCGGCATTCGATCCGCTGCATCCGGGACGCAAACCGGTTCTGGCGGCGTCGAAGTCGTCTGCGCCGGAAGCGAACTCGATGCGGACGCCATGGAGGCGATGCGCGCGAAGCTAATGAGCAGCGCCCAACGCGGCAACTGGAACTACGTGCTCGACCTCGGCAAAGTTCAGTCGATGGACTCACCCGGACTCGGTATGCTCGTCAGTGCCCTGCGCACGATTCGCGATCTCGGAGGATCCGTCGGACTTGTGACCGACTCGCCCCGTTTGCAGCGCGTATTAGAAATGTGTGCACGCGACCGCACCTGCAGTATCTTCACCCGCACGGCCGACGCCGTCGCCGCTCTCGCCGCTACGACGCAACCGAAAACCGCCGCTTAACTTTCGAAGGTCTGACTCTCCCCGTCCGTTAAAAGGGCGGCCATGCCCCGCGATGTCCCCGTTGGCAACGGGTCGATGCTCATCACCTTCGATAGCATCTACCAGCTTCGGGATATTTATTTTCCATACGTCGGATCGGAAAACCACAGTCCCGGCGACAGCAACCGCACAGGCATTTGGATTGACGGTACGTTTGCGTGGCTCTCCGACGACGCATGGAGCCGCACGATCGAGTACGAGTCTGACTCGATTGTGACGCGCATCGTCCTCGAACATCCTGGCCTGCAGGTCCGCTTGGTCTGCAACGACACGGTGGACTTCGACCGCACGATTTTCTTCCGGCGCTTTGCGGTGACCAATCTCGCACAGCACCCGCGCGAGATCCGGATGTTCTATCACTACGACTTGCATATCGAAGGCAACGAGGTTGGCGACACGTTTGCCTATCATCCGCATCTCGGAGCGCTTGTGGCATACAAACGCAAGCGGTATTTTCTGATGAACGGGCAGATCGGCGACGAAACGGCGCACCACGTGGGAATTTCGTCGTGGGCGACGGGATTAAAAGAAGTCGACGGACTCGAGGGCACCTGGCGTGACGCAGAGGATGGCGAGCTCAGCCGCAACCCGATCGCACAAGGTTCGGTGGATGGCACGATCGCCTTGCACGCGCCGGCGGTACCGCCAGGCGAGGAGGTGACGTTCCACCACTGGCTGGCGATCGCTGAAACCTACGGGGAAGTGCACACCCTCGACAATCTCGTACGCGAGCGTGGGCCGGCGCGCTTTGTCTCGCGCACGCTCGATTATTGGCGGCTGTGGATCAACAAGGAGCCCATCGACGCCGCGGACCTAGACGATCAGCTCCTCGAGCAATACAAGCGAAGTTTGCTCATCATCCGCACGCAAATCGATAATCGAGGCGCTATCATCGCTGCGAACGACACCGACATCCTGCGCTTCGCACGCGACACGTATTCCTACATGTGGCCGCGCGATGGTGCTCTCGTGGCAACCGCGCTCATCAAAGCCGGCCATCACGCGACTGCCGCAAAGTTTTTCAATTTCTGCGCGGACGCCATGACTGCCGGCGGCTACCTACTGCATAAATACAACCCTGACGGTTCGCTCGGCTCATCCTGGCACCCGTGGATGGATTCGGCGGGCCGAGAACAGCTGCCGATTCAAGAGGACGAGACCGCGCTTGTCGTCTATGCGCTGTGGGAGCACTACAAGAAATACCGCGACGTCGAGTTTATTCAGCCGCTGTATCGCCGCATCATCACGGTCGCAGCAGATTTCATGTGCCGTTACCGCGACCCCGCGACGAAGCTGCCGCTCGTCTCGTACGATTTGTGGGAAGAACGTCATGGCGTGCACGCGTTTACGGTTGGCACGGTGTGGGCTGGCTTGCGCGCGGCGGCAAACTTCACGGAGCTCTTCGGAGAGTCGCGTCGCAGCGCGATGTACAACACGGTCGCCGAAGAGATCCATCACGCCGCCGCCAAGTACTTATGGGCGCCCGACCTCAACCGTTTTCTGCGCATGATCAATTTTAGGCCGGACGGCTCGCTAATTCGGGATGAAACGGTCGATAGCTCACTCTTCGGTCTTTGGTATTTTGGCATGCTCTCGCCGCGCGATCCGCGCATCGACTCCACGGTGGCTGCGATCCGCGACCGGCTGTGGATCAAGACCGACGTCGGCGGCTGCGCGCGTTACGAGAACGACTATTACCAGCGCTGGAACGACGTGCCCGCATCAGTGCCGGGCAATCCGTGGTTTATTTGCACGCTGTGGCTCGGTCAGCATGGGATCGCAAGCGCCCAATCCATGATGGAGCTTAACGAGTCAAGGAAGTTGTTGCAGTGGGCGTGCGAACATTCGTTTCGCAGCGGTGTGCTCGCCGAACAGGCGCATCCGCTGACCGGCGCCCCGCTCTCTGTTTCTCCCCTCACGTGGAGTCACGCTACCTTCTGCCTCGCGTTTGAGGAATATGTCCGGCGCTGGCACGAACTCCAACTATAGGGACTCCAACGATAATGTAGCCGTTTTTTATTGTAACCGTTTGTATGTGGGACCCGAGACCATTGGAGAATCGGGCTGGAAATCGCGCAAGACGGAGGTTATCGTGAGCTCAAAGCTCTCGAGCTCGGGATCTGTGCCTTTCGCCGGTGCTCGTGCGACGGTGCCCCGTATGCAGTAGGCGGCTGCATCGAGCACGCACCACAGCGCTGCCTGACCGCTGCGTTTCACGTTGGCGCTTGCATTCGAGCGCGTATGTAAACGCAAGCCGATATGGGATGCATCCCTGACGTAGATTTCGGCTGCAGCGAGCACTGCTGTGCGTGAGTGGCCGTCGGCGTCCGTCGTGAGGAGCAACACCGCTTGTGCAGCGTCACCCGTCGGATGCGCTCCAAGTTCGAAGCGCAACGGCGGCGGAAGCGCCGATCCGATGTCTTCAGACATTTAGGTTTTCTTTCGCGTGAAGCGGTCGAGAACGTATTGCGCGATCTGCTTGGCTGCCTGAGTTGAGTAGTATGCAAATTGCCGCGGCGATGTCGCGGTTTTGCCCATCGCTACGTCAATAACACCTTGCGCAAAGGTCTCGAGCTCCTCGTCTCGCTGGAGCAGGTATGGATTGCTGCCTTGCGCCGGGTCGGGCGTCTCGCTCATACTTGCTGGACCAGAAATGGATTCGTTGCGCGCTCGGTGCCGATCGTCGTACGAGGACCGTGCCCGGGAACGACCACGACTTCATCCGGGAACGTCAGGAGCTTGTGACGGATGGAGTCGATAATTTCCTTAAACGAGCCTCCCCATAAATCTGTGCGGCCGATGCTGCCTGCAAAGAGCGTGTCTCCCGAGAGAACGGTTGGCGCAGCCTCGTCCAACACAAAGCTGACGCTCCCGGGTGAATGCCCCGGCGTATGAAGTACGTGGAGCGAACGACCACCGACTTCAAGACGATCGTCTTCCTTTAGA
>DASZFB010000046.1:0-8942 GCA_035940275.1 Candidatus Eremiobacteraceae bacterium
TGTCTTGCGAGTCCTGCGTTCGTCGTACGTGCCCATCATCGTCGTGAGCTCTGAGCCAAACGAAGGCGGCTCAGGTCCGGCCTTTCGCGCGTTGTTAGCGGGCGCCGCCGACATCGTGCCGAAGCCAGGGGGCGACGCGGCCAGCTTGCGGGCATTTTTTGACGACCTCAACGAACGTATTGTATCGCTTGCAAAGGCGCAGGCAGTGCCCACGCACCGGCCTACGCCGTTGAAACCCGTGAAAAGCCGTGCTGCGACAAATGGGGCGAGCATCGAATGCGTCGTCGTCGGCGCTTCCACCGGTGGACCGACCGCCCTAGTCGAATTTCTCAGCGGACTTGGCGCGGAGTTTCCCGCTCCAATCGTCATCGTGCAACATATCGCCTCGCCGTTTGTCGACGGGCTTGTGAAGTGGCTCAATCAAGAAACCCCAGTACCGGTCAAGCTCGCACATGACGGCGAGTTACTCGAAACGGGTAGAGCCTATATCGCACCAGCCTCAGCCGACCTTCTCTTTAAGAGCGGCGGCAGGGTGTCCGTCAAGGGTGTGTCGCCGGAGCGAACGCAGATCGCTCCATCCGCAGACGCGCTCTTTGAATCGGCTTCTGAAGTCTATAAGTCGCGCTGTGTCGCAGTACTTCTTTCGGGTATGGGGAAGGATGGAGCGGCCGGCCTTCTCAAAGTCCGGGCTAAAGGTGGCAAGACGTTCGCCCAGGATGAGGGCAGCTGCACGGTGTTCGGCATGCCTGGCGCCGCGGGCCGCATGGGTGCGGTCGAGGCGTTCGCAGATCCGCGAGCCATTGCGGCGAGCTTGCGCAAGCTTGTCGAGCGGCCGGAAAGGATGACCGAGTGAGCAAAACGGTTTTGCTGGTCGACGACAGCGTGACACAGTCCTTCCATCTCAAACTCGCACTGGTGCGCGCGGGGTTCAAAGTCCTCACAGCGGCTGACGGCCGCAGCGCTTTGAAAGCACTCGATACCGAACCCGTCAACGTTGTCCTTGCCGACGTCATCATGCCGATGATGGACGGCTACGAACTTTGCCGTCAGATCAAAGATAATTCAAAGCACGCGAAGTTGCCGGTCATTCTCATGAGCGCACTCGGCGAAACCCACGACCAGTACTGGCGTCAGCATGCCGGCGCGGATCTCTACGTGGCCAAGACGGCAGATGCAGGTAAACTGATAAAAGCAATCGAGGATCTGCTCGCCGGCAAACCCGTCGAGAGCACCGAATAACTCTTCGCCTCTACAGACGACTAGGCGGGAACAGCAGATCCAAGATGCGCCGGCCGATGAGCGCGACACCCGCCACGATGAAAAACCAACCCCAAATGTTGGTCGCAATTCCCTGGACCGCGCCGGTTGCGGCACCCTTCATGCCCGATGTTACAAGCGTCATGCCAAACGCTACTGCGACCACGCCGGCCGCTATCCACAAGAGTGACTTGAAGCTGCTCGGACGATCGTAGAGCGGCTTCTCCGCCCGTGGAAGATTCGGCGCAGGACGTTCATCATAGACTGCCATCTGGGGCACTCGCACTTCGTCCGCGAGGGCCACATCCGTGTGCTCGTGTTGCGTGAGATACAGTTCGAGAAGCTCCGGGTCGGCGAGCTGAGCAAATTCGCTCGGTGTTACCCGAGACGAATAGAGCTTGATGGGGCGCATGCGGTCGATGGAGATGCGATACTCCTCGAGACCTTTGCGCACGATGATTCGCTGCCCATCGTAGCGTATGCCGTCAGCTTGAATCGGCTGCGCGGGCCAGGCAGCAGAACTTGTCGGAAATATTTCACGCGCAGTTGCAACGATGCGCAGGAAGTCTGTTGCGTCGCCCTGCGGATTCCCGGTGCTGTTCTCGCGAAGCCCGAGTATTGCCATTGCCGGGAAACTCTGACAGATCGGCAACGCGACGGTGCATCTGCCAAATGCCCGGATGTATGTTGAGAGCCGGTCAGGACTCGTCATCGATCGAGCGCTTGATGGACATTCCCCAATGGAGCTTTTGTTCGAGCGTTTGGATGAAAAAGTGTTCCCCAAGGCGGACGAACTCCACAGGCTTGGCTGCCCGTACAACCTCAACGGTGGCTCCCGGGGCAAGCTCGACGGTCGGCTCACCGTCGACAAAGAGTTGGGTGCCTTGACTCTCCTCGGGCACCGCAATGCTCACGCGCTCGTCCGCACCCACGACGAGCGGACGCGAAAAGAGTGTGTGGGGGCAGATCGGCGCGATGCCGATTGCTTCGAGATTGGGCGATATGATCGGGCCGCCCGCGGACAAGAAATATGCAGTCGAACCGGTCGGACTGGCGACGATGATGCCGTCTGCGGGAATGGTGGCGATGAGCGTACCGCCGAGATGAATGCCAAAGTTGACGATGTGGCCGTGATGTTTGCGATCGATATGAATATCGTTCACGGCATAAAAGTGGTGATCGGTCCCAAGCACGTGCGCATCAAGGGCGAGATGCCGTTCGGTCTTCACGCCGCCACGCAGAATGGCTGCGATCGCAGCCTCGTAGCCATCGCGGGGGACCGCAGTCAGAAATCCGACGCGGCCGAAATCCACACCAATCAGCGGGATGCCAAGTGGACCGGCCAGATGCGCGGCTTGCAACAGCGTGCCGTCGCCTCCAAGCGAAACGAGCAGATCGGCTGAAGCTGGAAACGTCTTCGATGCGGCTGCGCCGTCAAGGCCGAGACTTTTCGCCTGGCGCTCACCGACTTGGAGCGTAACGCCGTTGCGGGCGGCGATCTGCGCCACCGCCTGAGCTGCGTGGACTGCAGCTTCGCGCTGCACGTCGACAAAGAGCGCGAGATTAGAAATTGGTCTATTCGCCATCATGCGAGCGTTTCGTGAGCTTCGCGAACGACCCCCGCCACGTCAAGCGAACGCGCAGCGTTTCCATCGCGTTGCGCGCCGAGTAAGAACTCAATGTTGCCCGCCGGTCCCTTTGGGGCAGAGTATGTAAGCTTGCAAGATGTCAGACCCACAGCGTGCAGTGATGCGATGACCGCGTTTATTGCGGCGATCTGCGCGTGCGGGTCTCGAACCACGCCACCGCGCTCGACCGCCGCTCGTCCGGCCTCAAACTGAGGCTTCACGAGCGCAATAAGACGCCCATCCGGCGCCAGCGCCGCCGCAAGCTGCTCGACAAGTTTGGTGAGAGAAATGAATGAGACGTCCACGGTTATGAAGTCGAATGGTGCGCCAAGGCTGCCAACGTCGGCGTGCCGGAAGTTTGTTCGCTCGACAACTCGTACGCGAGGGTCTTCGCGCAGCTTCCACGCGAGATGACCATATCCGACGTCCACTGCGCTCACGGACCGCGCTCCGTGCTGCAACAAGCAATCGGTGAAGCCACCGGTTGAAGCCCCGACATCGAGGCAATGCAGATCTGCGGGTGACCACTCGAACTCGCGCAGCGCGCGCTCGAGCTTGAGCCCGCCTCTGCTGACATACTTTTCGTTGTCTGAGATGTCGATCGCGGCACCCGGCGTCACCGCGAACCCCGCCCTGCGCTGTGTCTCACCGTCAACCCGGACGTTGCCCGCGAGAATAAGCCCTTGCGCACGTTCCCTCGAGACTCCGGCGGCTTCCGCAACCGCGACGTCGAGTCTCGTGCGCGCCGTGCCTTTAACGGGTGCGCTCGCGCTATGCGCCGTCTTCGAATTCGCCCTCTTCTTCGTGGAAATCGTCCTCTTCCGAGCTGCGAACTTCGCCGAGAGCCTCCTTCACTGCGAGCTCTGCCTGAGCGAGCAGATTCCGGCAACGCTTCGCGAGTGCGGTCCCTTCCTTGAACAGCGCGAGCGACTGCGCGAGCGGCAGATTCCCGTCGTCGAGCTTCTCAACAATCTCCTCGAGCCTCGAGAGCGCTGCCTCGAAATCCGGCTGCGGTCCCTCAGTCTCGTGCGTTTTCTTCGCGGCCGTCTTTGCCATTGTCGTCCTTCTTGTGTGTTACGCGCGCTCCCAGCCATCCACTCTTCAATTCAACGCCGATGTTCTCCCCGATGCGGGCGCCTTTGCTATCGACGAGCACGGCGCCGCTCGCGTCGTACGCGATCGCGTATCCGCGCTGGAGGGTTTGGCGGGGGCCCAGCGTTTGGAGCTTTGCAGCCGCGACATCGAGCATGCGAGCACGCCGAGCCGCATCACGAACAAACCCTTCTGAGAGCCGGCGGCCGGCTGCGCTCGTTTCGACAACCCGCTGTGCGATCGCGCGCGATCCAAGCACGCGCAGGCGAGCGCTCGCGACGCGCGTACGTTCTCGCCACTGCGCGATGCGGCGGCGAGGATCGCAGCGCCCGAGAAACCCTGCAGCATCGTCTAATCGTTGGGTTCTACTAGCCAGCATGCTTGCCGCAGTCTGCTGCAAATCGCGCAACGTACGTTCGTAGGCAGCGCGCGGTGCCGCAACCCAGCGCAGCAATGCGCGTTGTAGACGCGTTTGCGCATTGGTGATCCGCAAGAGAAGCGCGTCTCGCTCTTGAGCCACAAATTCCGCTGCGGCCGTGGGCGTGGCCGCGCGAAAGTCCGCAACGTAGTCAGCAATTGTCATATCGATCTCGTGGCCAACGGCGCTGATGACCGGCTTGGCGCACGCGGCGATCGCTCGTGCGACCTGCTCCGTGTTAAACGCCCACAGGTCTTCGATCGATCCGCCGCCGCGAGCTACGACGACGACGTCCACCGGAAGTTTACCGGCGGCAATAATCGCGCGAGCGAGCTCCGGTGCCGCGGCCGCACCCTGCACCGGTGCGTGCAGCAGGCGGATGCGCACGTGCGCTCCGCGCCGTTTGCACGTCGTGACGAAATCCGCAAGCGCCGCGGCGTTGCGGCTGGTGACGACGGCGACGTTGCGGATGAAGCTCGGGATCGGGCGCTTGCGCGATGCGTCGAACAGGCCTTCACGGTCGAGCTTGATTTTAAGCTGCTCGAGCGCAAGATACAGTGCACCCTTCCCGACTGGAATGATGTCCGTGACGCGCAGCTGGTATGCGCTCTTGCGCTCGAAGATATCGACGAAGCCCGTCACTTCGACCGCCGTTCCGTCCGCTAAGGGAAGTTTTACGTGCAATTGCGCCGCATTGTCGCGATAGCAGTAACAATCAATGAGACCTTCGCGGTCTTTGAGCGTAAAATACGTGTTGCCGTCAAATGTGCGACACCCCGATATCTCACCGAGCACCCGCACGGATGAGGGGAACTGGCCGCGCAGCGCCGTCTTTATCCTGCGACACAATTCGCCGACGGAGATGGCAGGAGCATCGAAGAGACTGCGCATCATGGTGACGGAGTTGGAACCGGCGTATCTGCAGGCGACGGCGATGGCGCGGGTGCATCGGTTTGCCCCGCGTCGGGTGTCGGCGATCCCAGTGGCCCGAACGGCACCGCGTCAACGCCTTGCACGTTTGCCGCGGCCGGTGGAGGGGACTTGCGCGGAGTACAATATGCAAGCGGTGAGGTGCCGTTGAGGAAATATTCGGAGCGGCCGCTCACGCCTGGCGGCGCGCGCCGGCTGTCGTTGCAGATCCTCACGGTTAACACGTCCGGCGGCATCGGACCGAATTGCTCAACGGGAACGCCTTTCAGCGCGCCCTTCATGAAATGCGCCCATGTCCGCGCGGGCACGTTACCGCCGTAGGACTCGTACATTTGCGAGTAGTCATCGTTCCCTACCCACACCGCCGCGGCGAGCTGTGGCACGAAGCCGATGAACCACGCATCCCGGAAGTCGGATGTAGTTCCCGTTTTCCCCGCGGCCGGCCGGTCGATGATCGCATTTGGATAGCCCGTACCTTCCAATATCACGCCTTCCATCATCGTCGTCATGATGTAGGCAGCACCGGGTGATAGTGCGGCATGGCGCTGCGGGTACCGGTTGTCCACGATGATCTGGCCATACTGGTCGGTGATCGTGCGAATGGCTTGTGGCGGCGTGAAGATGCCGCCGTTCGCCACGGTCGAATAGCCCGAGACCATATCGAGCGGCGAAACGACGCCAGTACCAAGCGCGAGCGATAGATCGGGCTCGAGGTCTTCGGTGATACCCATGCGGTGCGCGTAATCGACAACCGTGCCTATTCCTATGTCGTTCGCCAACCGCACGGCAACAACGTTGCGCGAGAGCTCGAACGCCTTTCGCAACGTTATCGGACCGAGAAAGCGGTGATCGTCATCCTGCGGTTTATAGTCCGTGCCGTCTCCGGCGGCATATGTCACCGGAGCGTCGGGGTAGATCGATGAAACCGGTACGCCTTTGTCAACCGCCGCTGAATACACGTATCCCTTAAATGATGATCCCGGTTGCCGGCGCGCTTGCCAGGCGCGATTGAACTGGCTCTTCGGCGAAAAGCCCACGCCGCCAACCATGGCAAGAATCTCTCCCGTTCGCGGATCTTCGGCAACCAGCGCGCCCTGGTGCATGCCGTAGCCCTCTTTCCGCCCCGCTTCAACCCCCGCGGTCACCGCATTTTGCGCAATGCTTTCGAGCTTGGGGTTGAGCGTTGTGTAGACGGTAAGACCACCCCGGTAGATGCGCTCGTAGCCAAACTGCTTAACGAGTTGGGCTATGACATAGGTTGTGAAATACGGATCGCGATACGACTGGATCCCATTGTCCGACGCGCCGATAAAAAGCAGCTTCTTTGCCGCCGCTTCATCTGCTTGAGCCCGTGTGATGTAACCGGTCGCGACCATGCGATCGAGCACGTGACGCTGCCGGCCTTTCGCCCGTTCCAGATCGTTGTATGGAGAGTACAGCGAAGGTGCGGCAACCAGACCTGCTAGCATCGCCGCTTCCGGTAAGTTTAGCCGGCTCACGTCTTTGCCGAAGTACGCGTGGCTCGCCGCCTGCACGCCGTAGGCTCCGGCGCCGAAGTACACGAGGTTGAGGTAGCGCTCGAGAATTTCGTCCTTGCTGTAATACCGCTCGATCTCGATGGCCAGAAGAGCTTCCTGGATCTTGCGCGACATGGTCTGCCGGTCGTTGAGAAAAAGCTTGCGCGCGAGCTGTTGCGTGATCGTACTCGCACCTTGCGTGATTTCGTCGTGGCGATAGTTGGCAAGCGCAGCGCGCATAATGCCTCGGACGTCAAAGCCGCGGTGTGAATAGAACCGCTCGTCTTCGGTCGCGACGGTCGCGTCGCGCATGACCTGCGGGATTTGGGTTATCGGAACGTAGACTTTGTACTTGTTGTACAGGCGCGCAAGCGTTGTGCCGTCGCGAGCAACAATGACCGTGGGCGACGTTGGCTGGATGATCGAAAGGCCGCTGACGTCAGGCAGATTCTGCCCGTACGCGCCGACCACCGCAAAGGTAACCGCGGCCATCGCAAGGACGCCGAGCGCGATAACGAAGAGCAGCGCGCTCGCGATGAGGCGCAGCCGGCGGCGGCTTCGCTCGTTCACGGGGCTTGCGTCCTCGCGGCGCGTACAGGTGTCTTGGCGAACGCATCAAGAATCGCGTTGACGAAGTCGTCGGATCGTGCGGTCGAAAGACGTCGGGCGAGTTCGACCGCGTGGTTGATCACATCGACTGTGTCAGCGTTTGGCCGGTAGCGCAGTTCCCACGCACTCATTTCGAGGATCAACCGGTCGATACCAGAGAGCCGCTGGAGCTTCCACCTGCGCAACAGCGGAGCGATGTCCGCCTGCAATTCGGCTTGGTGCTCGCGCGTACCGCGGATGAGAGATTCAACCAAATCCCAATCCGTGGCTCGCGGCGCATCGGCACGGTGGTCGACTGCAGGGTATGTTTCTTCGTATGGATCTTCTACCTGGGCACGATCGCCGCGGCCGAAGACGCCGACTTCGTCGCGCGCTTGACGAATGGCCTCATCCACAGACGCCTTGCCGATGTCGACCGCGTATAAAATTTCAAGTGCGAGGCGATGCTCGCGCCGCTCAGCGGCCATGTGCCGCCACAACTTCCTTCGGCGGCTGCAACACATGTTCGCGGAGCCACGTGACGTACGTATGCCCTTCGAGAAACGAGTTCATGTTCAAGATGCGCTCGTGCACCGACACGGTCGTCGCCACTCCGAGGATTTCTGTCTCGGCAAGGGCGCGGCGCATGCGCACAATCGTATCACTGCGCGTACGGTCGTGGGCGATGATCTTTGCAAGCAGCGAATCGTAATACGGCGGAACTTCCGCGCCCGTGTAAATATGACTGTCGACGCGCACGCCGGGTCCGCCCGGCAACAAAACGCTGCCAAGTTTACCCGCGGTTGGCCGGAAGCCGTTGTCTGTATCCTCGGCGTTGATGCGGCATTCGATGGCATGGCCGTTCGGTTTGATTTCTTCTTGCCGAACGGTCAGCCGCTCGCCCGCCGCGATGCGAACCTGCCACTTCACGAGATCGATGCCGTAGATGATCTCCGTGACCGGGTGCTCGACTTGGATTCTCGTGTTCATCTCCATGAAGTAGAATTTGCCGTCTTCGTTCACGAGGAACTCAAGCGTCCCCGCGTTGGCATATTCGACCGCCCGTGCCGCGCGCACCGCACTGGTCAGCAGATCCACGCGCACACCGGAATCCAGATTCGGGGATGGCGCCTCTTCGAGCAACTTTTGATGCGATGGCTTTTGAATCGAGCAGTCGCGCTCGCCGACGTGGATGACGTGGCCATACTCGTCGCCAAGCACCTGCACTTCGATGTGACGCGGCCGTATGAGCAGTTTTTCCACGTACACCCGACCGTCGCCAAAAGCCGCCAGCGCTTCGCCGCTTGCGGCAGTCAAGCCCGCGGACAGATCTGCCTCGCGCCCGACGATGCGCATACCTTTTCCGCCGCCGCCCGCAGTCGCCTTGATGAGCACCGGGTACCCAACCTCGCGGGCGAATTGCTTTGCCTGCTGCTCCGACTCGATGATTTCCGACCCGGGTATGACCGGAACGTTTGCTTCGGCCATACGCTGCTTGGCAGATGACTTATC
>DASZFB010000047.1:0-3747 GCA_035940275.1 Candidatus Eremiobacteraceae bacterium
GTCGATCCTATCACGGTCATTCTTCTGAGCCTCATCGCTGGGTTCTGCTTTAGTTTTGCGAGGCTTCGTCGGCTCTGAAAAACGTCGTGCGTGACCTTCGCGTGCAGCGGCGCTGGAGCCAGCAAGAACTTGGCGAGCGCATCGGCGTCTCGCGCCAAGCCATTATAGCAATAGAAAACGGGCGGTTCTTTCCCAGCCTCCCCGTTGCATTTCGGCTGGCGCGCATCTTTGCGAAACCGGTTGAATCAATTTTCTCCCTCGAGGATTGACGAGCGCGCCAGTGAGCTAGACCGTTGCTCGTGTGTTAATTTGGTCGCGCTGGGCGGACCATACCGACTCGAATCCGGCGCGCGACCCAAGAATCTCTTCGAGTAACGTCATCCAGGCGATGTTGTAGTAGCGTGGATGCGCAAGTTCCGTCGGATTGTCGACCGGCAAATGACGCAGGATGCCCTCAATGGACTCGAGCACGGTGACGCGCGGCGTAAAACCGATACGGTCAGCAAACTTTCGGTTCGTGCAGCGATAGTTACGATTGATGGCGGGCACCGGCGCATCCTCGAGCTCCACCTGCCGGCCTCGTAACGAGAGCGATCCGGCGACAAGCATCGCGAGCTGGCGGATCTGAAAGTTTTCATGCACGACGTTAAAGATTTCGCCGCCGAGGTTGCCCGCTGGTGCTTCGATGCAACGCAAATGGGCTTCAGCAACGTCATGGATATCGACAAGCGGCCTCCACATCCAACCACCGCCGTGGAGGAACAGCTTACCGCGCAAGAGCGCGTCTTTGATAAACGTGTTGACGACGAGATCCAACCTCATGCGCGGACTAAAGCCGTACACGGTTCCCTGACGCAAGATAACGGGTGCAAATTTCTCTCCGGCAGCGGCGAGCAGCGCCTTCTCGGCAGCAAGTTTTGATTGCGAGTAAGCGCCGCGCGGCGTCACGTGCGTGCTCTCATCGAAAATGCCGTCACCCAGCCCATCGTAGATGGAAGCGCTCGAGCCGAAGGTAAACCGCCGGATACCGCGCGCCCGGCACGCGAGCGCAAGTTTTTCAGTCGCGGTCGCGTTCATCTCCCAGTTGGCTTCGGTGTTGTATTCGGCAGTCGGATCGTTAGAGAGTCCGGCAAGATGCACAACGCCTTCGATGCCGTCGAGCGCACTCGGATCGAAGGTGCGCACGTCGGCCAAAACAAGGTCGACGCGTTCGATCAGCCGCTCAATGGGTTTGCGCCCCCAGTAGAGGCGATCGAGAATGCGCACTTCATGGCCGGCATCCAGAAAACGCTGGCACAGCACCGCGCCAATGTATCCGGCGCCGCCGGTGACGAGTATTCTCATGGTAAGATCTGTAACCCGAATGCGCCGAAACGCTGACCGTTAAAGCCAAAGAAGTAGCCGCGTGAGAGTTGCAACGACAACGATCGCGTGGCCCGGAATCGTAGCGTGCTGAACAGCGTCCAAGGAGCGACGGATATGCCTGACGGGTTGTCCGTCGAGGCGCTGGCGTGAAGAACGTCCACTGACAACGCAAACGGATCGCCGTGATCATAGTTCACGGAAAGTGATTGCTGATAGCCGCGGGTGTGATAAATCGTGTCCACCGATGGGTAGGCGTCAAAAAAAGGAGCCACGCTATCGGAGAAGCTTGTGCTTATTGTTCGCGTTAAACGTGTGTATAACGTTAGCGTATACAATTGGGAAACCTGTCGGTGCGGCAAGGTGTCGGTCTCTCTGCGCAGATCGGCTGAACCGTAAAGACTTGCGTTCTGTCCGAAATTAAATGACTGCGATCCAAGGTAACCTTCGAATGCCGTGTGCCACACGGTGTTGGGCAAGGCGACGTCGGGCGGGAAGGGTGAAAATGTGCCCTGTTGCGAGACGTGATTGTATCCATACTCGCTGCGCAAATGATAAAAGGGTCGGCTGCCGCTGGAAGCACCAAACGGCTGGTCAAAGCTCTGCCATGCAAACGTCGAGCTATGAAAATTTGGTTGCGCGAATGCGCTCAGCTCAAGAAATGAGCGGTGTATGCTATTGCGGAGATCGTACGCGTTGGAGGTCCCGATACCCGTGGTGGTCGACGAGTTGAACGTTTGGCTCGCATGATCATTGATGTAGTCCTGATACGTGAAGTTGAAAACTTTCGTTGGGCCGATGATCGGCGAACCTGAAACCAAAACGTACGATCTCGCGCCGACGAAATGGCTATCGAGGCCGACCGCTACTTTCGTTACCGTATTGTACGAAAAATGGACACCCTGGATGGAGTTCGCAGTGCTCCCGAAATAAATTGGCAGATCTTCGCCATTCGTATTGATGTTGCTAATTGAATAGCCCGGGTTTGACGAGTACGAGTACACGTAGGAAGGCAGTCCGACACTTTCTCCTCCGGGCACGATGATGCGCGCGTTTTGTAGGCGCACGTCGGCGCCCAGGTGCGTGACTGCGCGCGACGCGCGAGCATAGGGTTGCTCGAAACCAATGTCGGGCAACGCTAAGGGCTCGGTGCTCGGCGCAATAACGGCTGCACCGCCGATTGTTGAGCCGTCAATTGCGACACTGGTTGGAACGCTCGTCGTGTCGACGAGCACGCCATGATGCGTGACAACGTCAACGCCCAGCGCATCGCCATGCGCCACATTTGGGGCTGCGCCGGGCGTCGAGTTTTGGCTCTCGACTGTGACCGCGCCAGCCGCGACGTAGCGCTCGCCGCGCATGTCAAGGATGATTCGATCGGCATGCACGTGTAGCACGCCGTCGTCGAGAAATGCGCCGCCGATACCATCGAGCACGAGGTGCCCAGGATAAAAGCCGACGAAACCGGCTTGCAACGAGACTGTGGGATGCAGTGGCGCGGCGTATGCGCGCTGCAGGCTCGTGCTTGTCGCGACCAAAGCGAGCGCAAAGGCGGCAAACAGCCGCGTTCGGCTCGGCGGCAACGCTACCTCGCTCCCGCCATGTACGCCTTCACCGCATCACCAAGGCGCTTGATGCCCTCGACGATATTGTCGTCGGAGGCGTTGCTAAAATTCAGCCGCATGGTGTTACGCACGACGCGATTGACCCAAAACGGTCCGCCCGGAACAAATGCAACTTTGCTGCGCGACGCGAGCGCGAGCAACTCTTCCGTGTCGACTTCCTCCGGCATGCGCGCCCACAGGAAAAGGCCGCCGTCCGGATGCGTCCAGGAAGAGCCCTCCGGCATGAAGCGTTCGAGCGACTCCAACATGAGATCGCGGCGTCGCGCATACACCGGCAGCATTTTCTTGATGTGCGCCTCAAAAATGTCCGTCTGTCGCGCATATTCGTAGACCGCGCGCTGCGTAAAGCTCGACGTATGAAGGTCGGCGGCTTGTTTGGCCGGCACCACGCGCTCGAATACCTCGCGCTCGGGAATGACAAGCCAGGCCACGCGCATGCCGGGAGCGATCGTCTTGCTGACCGTGCTCATGTAGATGCAATTGCGCGAGTGCGCGAGGGCGGTCAGGGACGGCAATGATTCGCCCGAATAACGCAGCCGCCCGTACGGGTCGTCCTCGTAAATTGGGATCCCGTACTCGGCCGCGATTGCGACGACGTCTTTTCGCCGCTGCAAGCTCAGCGTGATGCCGCTTGGGTTCTGGAAGTTGGGCACCAGATACAACAGCTTTGGTTTGCGTTTCGCTTCGCGCAGCACGCGAATCAAGTCGTTCGTAATGACGCCTTGGTCGTCAGTTGCAACATTGAGGTACTCTGCCTGAT
>DASZFB010000048.1:0-4953 GCA_035940275.1 Candidatus Eremiobacteraceae bacterium
ATCATACGGGCAAGCGAATGCGCTTGCTCGGGCGTCTGCATGAAGGCAGAGCGACCGCACTTGACGTCGATGACAAGATGGGGCGCCCCGCCTGCGATCTTTTTGCTGAGCACCGACGCGGTGATGAGACCGATGCTCTCGACAGTTTGCGTCTGTTGACGCAGCGCGTAGATTTTTTTGTCGGCGGGAGCGATCTCGTCGGTAGCCTGAGCAATGGCGCACCCAACCTCCGCAACTTGCCGCTTGAAGGCAGCAACCGAGAGATCCGTACGCAGATTCGGCACGCACTCGAGCTTATCAATCGTCCCACCCGTGTGGCCGAGACTCCGGGCCGAAAGTTTGGCAACTTTCACTCCGCACGCGGCCGCAAGCGGCACAGCGATCAAGCTGACGTCGTCGCCGACGCCCCCCGTCGAGTGCTTATCAACAACGATGCCTGCAACGTCGTTCCATGAAAGTATGACACCCGACGATGCCATGGCTTGGGTGAGCCACACCGTTTCGTCATCGGAAAGGCCGGATTCCATTACGGCGCGGAGCCAAAGAGTAAAATCTTTGTCAACGATCCTGCCCGTGCTGTAGCCGTCAACGAGTGCTTCGAGCTCTTCCCGCGTATGCTCGAGACCGCGACGTTTGCGCTCGACGAGCGCCATAAACGCGGCGTCGCTGCGGGTCAAGCGTCGAGTCCTTCGATAACGCTTTCCAGGAGCGTGCGCACGCGCGACGCCGCCTGCTCGACGACGAGTAGCACCGCTGCGTGGTCGATCGCAGCAGGGACCTTGCGGCGGCGCGGCATCGCATCATTCGCAATAATAGAAAGTCCGAGAACGCGCAAACCTGCATGACGCGCAGCGATCACTTCCGGCACGGTCGACATGCCCACTGCATCCGCACCAAGCGTATGCAACGCGTGAAGCTCGGCATCGGTCTCGAACGACGGTCCGCTCATGGCCGCATAGACGCCCAGATGCACGGGGATATTGGAAGTCCGCGCAGATCGTAAGGCACGGTCAAGCAGCTGCGGGTCGTACGCATCGCGGAGCGCGGGGAAACGCTCCCCGAGTTTCATCGTTTGCGGTCCTCGTAATGGGTTGTCTCCAAGCAGATTGATGTGATCGCGAATCAACATGATATCGCCTGGCGAAAACTCTTCCGAGATACCGCCCGCTGCATTCGTGACGATGAGAACGGTGGCGCCGAGTGCCTGCGCGACGTACACGGGGTACGCCACCTGCTGCATGGTGAGCCCTTCGTAGAAGTGCAGCCGCCCGTCAAAAACGAGAATTGGCGTGTGTTCGCGCGTTTGTCCGAAGATCACGCGACCTTTGTGTCCGGGGACCGTCGTCACCGGAAAGTTCGGGATATCTTTATATGCGACGGCGGTTCCGCTTTCGATCATGTCGGCAACGGCGCCGAATCCCGATCCAAGCACGATTGCAATTTTCGGTCGTAGCTTGCTGAGCTTCGTTAGGTAATTTTTCGTGAGCACGAGCCGAAGAGTCAGATCGGACATCCGCGGCTCAGCTACAGCGGCGCCGCGGAGCCCGCGCCCTTGTGAACGCGGGTCGCTAGGAGCGTCCAAAGTTCGCTGAGTTCGCGGATGCGTAAACTTGCGCCGACCATGAGGAAGACGATGCCGCCCGCGAGCATCGCGGCGGCCAAAATAGCAGCGTGTTGCCAGAAGGGCGCCGCCACGCGCCACATCACAGTCGACACGAACGACGCGGTTGTCGCCATTGCAGCCGAAGCGACGATCGTTGCTCCAAAAGATGCTGGAGCGCGAGTGTCGTCAACCACTCCCACGCGTCGCGTGAAGAGGTACGCGAGAACCGCGGCCTCGACGAGAGACGCCAGCGAGTTGGAAGCCGCAAGACCGTTGATGCCAAATCGCCCGACGGTGAGCGCCGAGCAGACGACGTTGAGCACCATAACCGCGCTCGCGATGAGCACCGGCGTTTTTGAATCATGCATCGCAAAGAAGCAGCGCGTGAGAACGATGCTCGCGGCGATTCCGAGCAGCCCGACAGCATAGAACTGCATGGCGCCGGCGGTTCGAACGACGTCGCCCGGCGTAAACTCGCCTCGTTCGAAGAGCACGCTGATGATTGGCCGCGCAAGCGCGATGAGCCCGAATGCCGCGGGTATCGTAATGAGCGCGGTCATACGCAAACCGGTGAATGCGGTGTTGCGAAGCGAGGCGAGCTCGTTCGTCGCGAACTGCGCTGATAAGATGGGAAAGATGACGGTCGCGATAGCAACCGCGAAGAGCTGCTGAGGAAATCCAACAACCTTGGTCGCGTATTGCATGGCCGCAATGTTGCCGGGTAAGAGTGTCGAGGCAAAATACTTGTCGAAAAGCAGATTGACTTGACCAACGGCGGAGCCGACGACAATTGGGCCGAGGATGATCGCAAGACTCAGCAGTCCTGGATGGCGCAGGTCGAGCACGAAGCGGTATTTGCAGCGTCGCAAATAGTTCGGCAACTGGACGAAAAGTTGAGCGAAGAGTCCGACCGCCGTGCCGAACACAAGCGCGTAGATCCCGTATAGTTTGAAAAGCACGAGGACGCCCGCGATCGTGCAGACGTTGAGCGCGGCACCCTGCAACGATGCGGCGCGGTAGCTGTGTTGCGCGTTGAGCAGCGCCTGCAAGACGCCGGCAATGGAAGTCGCGACGATCGTTGGCATAAGAATGCGCGTCATCACCGTTGCGACGCCCACCTCGGGTTCAGGAAACCCCTTTGCAACGATGTGCACGAGTGCCGGAGCTGCGATCCAAGCAATAACGGCGAGTGCGGATAAGATGATGATCAGTGCGTTGATCACCGTACTCGAAAAGCGCCACGCCTCTTCGTCTTTGTTTGCGGCGAAGTATCCACTGAAGATGGGGACGAGCGCGCTCACCAGCGCGCCGTTGAACACCCCGAAGACGAGCGTGGGCAAAAGCGCAGCGACGAGAAAAGCGTCAAGCTCCCAGCGCTCGCCAAAGTACCGTGCGTTGACGACCTCGCGTCCAAAGCCCAGGATCATGCTGAGGAGGGTGGCCAGCATGACGGCGACCGTCGACGAAGTAACGCTTCGTTTCATGGAGTACGCAGGTCTACGACCCGGCTAGGAAGCCTCCCTTGCCGTGCCCGCGCCGAGCAGGAGCCAACACAACGCTGCAGCCTTCGGAAAAAAGAACAGATCGTCGACCAGTTGGTGCGCGAGCAGTCCTGCAATCGCGAGGAAGGCAGCTAGTGCGAGCGGCGACGCCTCTCTGAGCACAAACGTTTCGCGCAACGCTGCGGCCGCGAAGACAACGAGCGCGATAAAGCCGACCAGACCCTGTTCTGCCAGCGTCTGTAAAGGAAGACTCGCTGCGTGCGTTTGTACGCCATACACTCCGACCGTAGGCAGCAACAGCTCGAAGTTTCCGGCGCCCACGCCGAATATTGGGTGCTGATGGAAGAGAGCGATGGCAGCCGGCCACAACTGCGTGCGCGTCCCCACGCCACCCGGCTCGCCCGGGATGTCAAAGCGAAAGAGCTGCCCGATGTCTGACCAGCTCGCGTGGGCGACAAAGGCGAACCACACGATTGTAATGAGAATTCCCGTAGCCGCGCCGATGCCCATAGAAAACGCTGACGCGCGAGCCGCTGTTGCACGCAACCGCCACAAGAGCGCGTACGCCAACGCGGCAACGGCGATCCCGGCACGCGATTGCGTGAGGATCATTGCTGCCGCCGCTGCGCCCGTAATGTAGCGGTCGACTTTGCGTCGACCATCAACATCAGTTTGGCGGAAAATGAGCGGCCAGATCCACAAGACCGGCAGCGCTGCTTCAAGAAATCCGGCGAGCTGGTTGGGACCCTCAAGCGTGCCGGCTGCCCGCGGCAGGACGTGACCATTGACCCACATGCCCGATGGCGCACCGCCGACCAGTGCTTGCGCAACGGCAAGTGTTGCAACGATTGCCGTCGCGACTGCAACGCCGCCCGCGAAGTAGAGCGACGACTTTGGGATGCGCTCGACGAACGTTGCGGCACACCAGAATAACACGAGATATTCGGCCTGCTTGAAAAATTCTCGTGCGACGTGTACGGGGAACGCGGCATTCAGCGATGATAACGCAATGGCCGCGAGCAGAACCACTGCGGCAAGCATTAGACGGCGCGTGCCGCGAGAAGCGGGCCACGGCGAGGCACCGGAGAGCAAGAGCCCAATTGCCGAACCAAGCGCGACACTTTTCTCGAGCGTCAGCGTCGTTTGTCCGACGTCGCGATAAATCGCAAACGGAACCGCAAACGCGAGTAATGCAGCAATCCATGGAGATTTGCGGTACCCAAGATATGCCGTCGCGCAAACGACAGCTACGAAACCGGCTGCGGAAATTGGATCGAGGGGAACCCGATGGATGCTTTGATCGATGACTGGCGGTAGCAGCGCTAGCGCGGCAGTCACCACGCCCCTTCGCGCCGGAGCACCGCCGGCAACGTTCGGGCCAAGATCCACGCATCGACAAACGGCGACCAGTTGCGCGAATACCAAACATCCATCGCCATCCAGCGCCGGAACTGAACATCTGCGCGACCACTGACTTGCCAGAGGCCCGTCATGCCGGGTAGCACGGTGAGCCGCTGATGGTAATGGGGCATGTAGCTGTCGACTTCATTGGCAAGGGCCGGCCGCGGACCGACTAAACTCATCTCTCCACGCAGCACGTTGATGAGCTGAGGCAGTTCGTCGAGGCTACTGCGACGCAAGAATGCACCGAGTGCGTGCAGGCGCGGATCATTTGGAATTTTCAGCGCCGGTCCGTCGCACGTATTCAGATGCGCGACGTGTTTGTGGAGAAGATGCGCGCCATCGATCATCGTGCGAAACTTGAAGAGTTTAAAGGGCCGACCGTTTTGTCCGATCCTCTCCTGCACGAAGAAAACCGGTCCCGGCGATGTCAACTTGATCGCGATG
>DASZFB010000049.1:0-4161 GCA_035940275.1 Candidatus Eremiobacteraceae bacterium
ATGCTTGAAGCCGCGCGGGCGCTTTCTGCGGAGCGCGACCTGCGTCGACTTTTTTCACGTCTGCACCGCCTCGTCGGTAACGTCATGGATGCGGGAACATTCTACGTTGCCTTGGGTTCGTGGGAACAGGGCGTGATGACGCTGCCCTATTGCATCGATCATTATAAGCTCGTCGATCCGGGCGGACCGATTCCGCTCGAAGGTTCGCTCTCAGGCCACGTCTTTCGTGAGGGGACGCCGATCATAGTGCGGACCGCCGAAGACTGGCGCCGCTATCCTTGGATCGAGCGCGGCGGCGAAACCGATTCGCCGGTCTCCGCACTTGCCGTACCCATGCGCATCGGCGCCCGCACCATCGGCGTTATTTGCGCGCAGAGCACGCGCCCGCATGCATACACCGAGCGCGACCGCGACGTTATGGTCGCTATTGCCGAACAGGCAGCCATTGCTGTCGAGAACTCGCAACATCTCATGCGCGCCGACCAGCGCGCTCGCGAGCTGCAGCTCTTGGCCGAAGTGTCACGGGCACTCTCCTCGCAACTCTCGATTCGCGCGGTCTGTCAGACGGTATGCAACGAAGTGCGGCGCGTTATGGATGCGAAGGTGTTTTTTGTCGCGCTTGCCGCTGAGTCGGAGAAGGCGATGCGGCTCGAGTTCGCAATCGAAGGCGACGAAGTGATCGAGGCCGACCTCGTGCCGCTGGAAAATTCGTTTGCCAAGCGAGTCATGGAGACGCGCCAGCCGATCGTTTTGCAGACGGGCGAAGAAATCGACCGCCAGCCTCACCGAACGATTCACCAAAGCGATACGGGCTCCGTGCGCTCGGTGGCCATGGCCCCGCTTCGCTTAGGCGACCGTTGCATCGGCGTCATGTCCGCCCAGTCCTATAACGAGCGCGCGTTCGACGAATCAAGCGTGCGCATCTTGACCGCCATCGGCGAGCAACTCGCGCTCGCGGTCCAAAACGCGCAGCTCTTCGGTGACGCGAAGAGCCGTGCAGATCGCGATCCGTTGACGAACCTCTTCCACCACCGTTATCTGAAGACGCGACTGGAGGAGGAGATCTCGCGCTCGCGCTTCACCAATCTGCCGCTCGTCGTGTTGATGATGGACATCGACAACTTCAAACTCGTCAACGACACGTACGGGCATCCCGTCGGCGACGATGCTCTGCGCATGCTTACGGCTGTTCTGCAAGCGACGTGCCGCGGCACGGATATCATCGGACGCTATGGCGGCGACGAGTTCATGATCATCTTACCCGACACAGATGCGGAGCACGGCCTGCGCATCGCGGAGCGCATCGAGGTCGAAGTCGCCGGTCGCGAACTCCACTTACAAGAAGGCACCGCGATCCCGCTGCGCTGCTCGATCGGTCTTGCGTCGGTGCCGGCTGACGGCTGGACACCCGGTGAAATCATCGCGAAGGCGGACGCCGCACTATACCAGAGCAAACGTCAAGGGCGTCCGATGGCACGGCTGCAGCGCGTCGGCACCACGCAGCTGCGACTCGATGGCAATTTCGAACCCGTGTCGGAGTTGCTCGCCGCGCTGTTGGCACGCGATCCGGCGACGCGCAGCCACCTCGAGCACGTCAACCGTTTGGGCAAAGAGTTCGCCGAGCTCATCAAGTTATCGGAAGCCGACACGCAGTCGCTGCTTCTCTCAAGCGTCTTGCACGACATCGGCAAGATTGCGATTCCGGACCAAGTTTTGCGCAAGCCGGGCCGCCTCAACCGTGAGGAATACGATCTCATCCGCCGTCATCCGCAGATCGGGGCCATGCTCATCGAGCACATTCCGGGATTCAAAGATGCGGCCAACGCCGTGCTGCACCACCACGAGCGCTATGACGGTCGCGGCTACCCGTTCAAGATTGAAGGCGAAAAGATTCCACTCTTGGCACGCGTCGTCACGTTGATCGACGCGTTCTCGGCAATGGTGATGGATCGACCATATCACAAGGGCATGGACGAAGCGGCCGCACTCGGCGAATTGCGCAAAGGTGCCGGTACACAGTTCGATCCCAAGCTCGTCGAAAAGTTTGCCGTTATGGTCGAGACCTCGAAAGCCCGCGAGGCGCAGCGCCGCTAGGTACATCGCTTTAGCGTCCGGAAAGCGTCCGCGTCGTGGACGTTCAGTTTGCTGTCACCGCGCTTATTACGGCTTTTACCATTTTGGACCCGGTTGGGATGGTGCCGACGACGCTTGCGCTGACGGCGCATGCGACACGCGATCAACGCGCACGCATCGTCGATCGTGCGGTGCTCGTCTCCGCCATCGTCATCGTCCTGAGCGCGTCGATTCTGCGCTACCTGCTCCAATATCTGGGGATTACGCTGCCGGCCTTTGCGATCGCCGGCGGCATTTTGCTGCTCCTCATCGCAATCGACATGCTCTTCGCGCGGCCTTCACGGGCAAAGAGTGACCCGCAAGCATCGCAAGAACCACAAGAACCGGGCGACGTTGACAGCGTGGCTGTCTTCCCGCTCGCGATCCCGATGATTGCCGGCCCTGGAACAATTGCCACGGTCTTGCTGCTTGTCAACTTGAGCGCCGGCAGCGCGCAGCGTCTCGGCATCGTCTACGCATCGTATGGAGTGGCGCTTTTTGTCACCTGGTTATGCATGCGCGGCTCGGAGTACGTGATGCATATTCTGGGCAAGACTGGAGTCGGCGTCCTCACTCGGCTCCTTGGCATCATCATGGCCGCTCTCGCGATCCAATTTATCCTCAACGGTCTGCACCAGGCAGGCTTCGGCCGCTCCTAGAAACTGGCTCGCCTGTGAAACTGGCTGAAAAGAGTTGCGTGTCGTGCCACGGAGGCGTTCCGCCACTGACAAGCGAGCAGATCGCCGTTTTGCTGCCCGACGTCCAGGGTTGGAACGTGGTCGACAATCATCATCTCGTCAAGAACTACAAGTTTCGAAATTTTACCGAAGCGCTTGGCTTCGTCAATCGCGTTGGTGCGATCGCAGACGAGCAAAACCACCACCCAGATATCTCTCTGGCGTGGGGAAAAGTCAAAATTGAAATCTGGACCCACAAGATCAACGGCTTGACCGAGAGCGACTTCATCTTCGCCGCGAAGGTCGACGAGATCCAGCCTGGAGCCTAACCTACCCGTTCGGTATGACTGGCACGTACGGATGGTAGATCGTGCCGGTTGGATTGGGCGTCGGCTGTTCCGGCGGAGGCGCTGGCTGGTTCTGCGCCGGTGGCGGATTCTGCGGCGTCACGGGCACGCCGCCCGGCTGCTCGGGAGCGCTGCCGACGCCACAAATACTGACGAGCGAACCTCGTGCGGCGTTGCTCGGCGGGTCCTTTTGCGGGCGCGTGTACGTCGCGATGTAGCCGTCGTATCCCCACAATGCGAAGAGTTGCTCCCACACCATGCTTCTGCCGTGCGTTGACGCAGTCCAGATGACGTAGCGCCCGGTGTGGCGCCCGCAGATCGAATAGTTCTTATTGTTCCAGACGTACTGCGTCGGATAAGCCGAGCGTTCTTGTTTCAACGTCCGGTTGACGAACGAGTTGAGATCGCCCGCGTAGCTTGTTTGGAACAGCTTGAGAGTCTCGCCGCCGGTGGGGTCTAACCATTTGCTTTCCGTTCCCGAACGCACGTGAGTCCAGCCTTGGGGTGGTGCAAATGCGTAGTTGCCCGCGGCAAACGCGGTAGCCGCAATGAAAAGAAGCGCGATCGTTAGAGCTCCAGCTGGGAGCGATCGCAAAGATCGACCATTCATGCTGCTAACATTCTGAATCTACGGGGCGAGTACCTCGAGCTGCTTGCGGTTCGTCAGCGGTCCAAAGCGGCCCGCGATCGTGGCGCTGATCACCATCGCCGCCGCGATCGTCTCAAACGCCGCTGCCACGCCGTGCGCTCGCAACATGAATGTATACACATAGCCAACGAAAATTGAGCTGAGCCTGCTCCAGCTATACACAAATCCTACGGCGCCAGAGCGGATTGCCGTTGGATAGAGCTCGCTTTGATAAGCATGAAAAGCGCACGAGAACCAGGTGTTCACGAGCGTGATGAGCGTACCGAAGGTAATGATAGCCCACGGTGCAGTCAGGTGAGCGAGTCCCAACGCAAAAGCTGAGCTGAAGACAGAAAGGACGACAATTTGCGCCTTGCGCTCGATCGTATCGGCAAAG
>DASZFB010000050.1:0-10029 GCA_035940275.1 Candidatus Eremiobacteraceae bacterium
TCCGCAGACCCTCGAGTGATTCCATAACTCTCTTTTACGCGATGTTTGAAGTAACAGACCTTTGCAGCAACGGACCTTTGAAGCAACAGACCTTTAGGTCTGTTTAACAGCTCTAAAGAGCCGTTGCTTCATGCATATATATATATATGTTTTCGGCGTTAGACCGGGCGCGCGGTAATTGCGAGGCGAGCCTGCGCCCAACCGACGGCCCTGCGCTCCTGTGAATCGTCCGCGCCTCGCTTCTGCGTCAGCGCTTCTTCCGCCCGCTTCAGATCGGCGCGTGCTTCTTCCGCGTCGACTTCCTCGCGCGAGAGTGCACGATCGCTTAGAATGATCACGCGGTCCGCGAGGATCTGCATGAAGCCGCCGTCAACCGCGAACTGCAGCCGCTCCGTCGAAGCTTTCTCGGTTGCGACTTTGACCACGGTGGCGCTCACCACACCGGTGCGCAGCGTGGTCAACATGGGCGCGTGGTTCGCAAGCGCTCCGAGGTCGCCGGCGGCACCCGGGGCAACCACAAGTTCTGCATCGCCTTCGAACTTGACGGTGCCCGGCGTGATGATGGAGAGGTGCGTAAGGTTGGCCACGTGCGCTTATGCCTTTGCCGCCATGGACTCGGCGTTCGCTTTGGCTTCGTCAATGTTGCCGCACATGTAAAATGCCTGCTCCGGTAGATCGTCGAGCTTGCCCTCAACGAGCTCTTTGAATCCGGCGATCGTTTCCTTCAGCGGCACGTATTTGCCACTGCGGCCCGTAAAGGCTTCAGCAACAAAGAACGGCTGACTCAGGAAACGCTGGATGCGGCGAGCACGGCGCACTGCGACCTTATCGTCTTCCGAGAGCTCCTCGACACCGAGGATCGCAATGATATCCTGGAGGTCGCGGTTTCGCTGCAATATCTCTTGCACGCGACGCGCCACTTGATAGTGCTCGTCTCCCACGTAGCGCGGCTCGAGCAGTCGCGAGTTGGAAGCGAGCGGATCGACCGCCGGATAAATGCCCTTATCGGAAATGGATCGCGAGAGGACCGTCGTGGCATCGAGGTGCGCGAACGTGGTGGCAACGGCCGGATCCGTAAGGTCGTCGGCAGGCACGTACACAGCTTGCACCGAGGTGATCGAGCCTTTGCGCGTCGACGTGATACGCTCTTCCAGCGCGCCCATTTCCGAAGCGAGCGTCGGCTGATAGCCCACGGCCGACGGCATGCGTCCAAGGAGCGCCGACACTTCGGAACCTGCCTGCACAAAACGGAAGATGTTGTCGATGAAGAGCAGCACGTCTTTGCCCTGCTCGTCGCGGAAGTATTCAGCCATGGTAACGCCGGTGAGGCCGATGCGCAGGCGCACGCCCGGCGGCTCGTCCATCTGACCGAAGACGAGCGCAGTTTTGTCGATGACCCCCGAGTGCTTCATCTCGAGATAGAGGTCGTTGCCTTCCCGCGTCCGCTCGCCGATGCCCGTGAAGACCGAGTAGCCTCCGTGCTCGGACGCGATGTTGCGGATCAGCTCTTGGATGAGGACGGTCTTGCCCACGCCAGCGCCGCCGAACAGACCGACCTTGCCGCCGCGCACGTACGGCGCCATGAGATCGATGACTTTGATGCCTGTCTCGAACATCACGGTCGTCGGGTCTTGTTCGTCGACTTTCGGTGCTTCGCGGTGGATCGGCATGAATTTCGCAGCCTGGACCGGTTTATCCGAGTCGATCGCCTTCCCCAACACGTTGAAAATTCGGCCGAGGGTCGCCTCGCCGACCGGCACCGAAATCGGTGCGCCGGTGTCATTGACATCCGAACCACGCACCATGCCTTCAGTTGAACCCATGGCAAGGCAGCGCACCTGATTGTTGCCGAGCTCACTTTGCACTTCGAGCGTCAGCTCAAGGGCGGTGCCGTCCAGTGCAACGATGGTTGCGAGCAAGGCGGTGTTGATGTGTGGCAGCGAGTCTGTCGAAGCGAACTCGACGTCGACGACGTTGCCCAAAACTTGCGTAACTTTTCCCGTACCTGGCATTATTTTTCTCCTAGCCTCTCAGTGCTTCCGCGCCGCCGACGATCTCTAATATTTCCTTTGTAATCGATGCTTGGCGGGTCTTGTTCATGACGAGCGTTAGATCATCGATAAGCTTGCCCGCATTGTCTGTGGCATTGGTCATGGCGATGAGCTGCGCTGCGAAAAATGACGCTTGCGTCTCGAGCAGACCCTGGAAAACGGTGAACTCAAGATATTTTGGAAGCAGCGCTGCAAGCACGGCTGCGGGATCAGGTTCGAACTCGAACGCATTCTTGAGACCCGGCTTTTCTTGCGCCGTGGCCTTTTCTTGTGTTGTAGCGGCCGACTTTACGTCGGCCGTTGACGTGGCGTCGGCCGGCAGCGCCGGCGAAATGGGAAGTAGTTGCGTCGGCGTTGGCCGCTGGACGATCGTCGATACGAATCTGCTCGACACGAGCGTCACGTTGTCGACGTCGCCAGAGAGGAAGTCCCCAGATACGCGCTCGGCGATCTCGCGAGCCATCTCGTGAAACGGCTTGCTTTGCAGTTGCCAATCAGCTGCGACGGCAAAGGGCGTGCTGCGAAGTTGCACCTTCCCTTTGGTTCCAACGAGGTAAAAGCGCGCGACGGATGATTTGCGCGCGAGCACCAGTGCCTCGCGCACCAGATTCGAGTTGAAGGCGCCCGCCAAACCCTTATCCGAGGTCATGAGCACGATGCCACTCTTTGCGACCTCGCGCGACTCCAGCAGTGGATGGCGCGCCCCGCCGGTCTTCGCAAGCTCGCGCAGCATCTCGCCGATGGCTGCGGCATAGGGTCGCGCTGCGCGCATCGCCTGCTCGGCACGCCGGATCTTCGCGCCGGCGACCATCTTCATGGCACGCGTGATCTGCTGCGTGTTTTTGAGCGACCGAACCCGGTCTTTTAGCTGGCGAAGCGTTGCCATTTAGAAACGCTTCTTGAACTCGACGATCGCGGCGTCCAATTTGGAGCGGATGTCGTCGGTTATCTCTTTGCGCTCCGCGATCGAGCTTGGGATTTCGGGATGCGCAGTCTGCAAGAATTCGTAGAACTGCTTGTGGAACTGCGAGATGCGCTCGGTGGGCACATCGGCGAGAAAGTCTTTCACGGCGACGTAGATTTGGATAACCTGTTGGTCGAGAGCGAGCGGCTCGAACTGTGGCTGCTTGAGTGTTTCCGTAATCTTCTCACCGCGCGAGAGCTGCGCTTGGGTTGTCTTATCCAGATCTGACGAGAGCTTCGAGAACGCCGCCAGGTCCCGATATTGCGAAAGCTCAAGGCGAAGCTGCCCTGCGACGGACTTCATCGCCTTGGTCTGCGCGGCGCCGCCGACACGCGAGACTGACAAGCCGACGTCGATTGCCGGCCGAATGCCGCTATAAAAGAGGCCGGTCTCCAGATATATCTGACCGTCCGTGATCGAGATGAGGTTCGTCGGAATATATGCCGAGACGTCGCCCTGCTGCGTCTCGATGACCGGAAGCGCCGTCATCGAACCCGCACCAAGTTCGTCTGAAAGCTTGGCAGCACGTTCGAGCAGCCGCGAATGCAAGTAGAAGATGTCACCCGGATATGCCTCACGACCCGGCGGGCGGCGCAGGATGAGAGAGATCTCGCGATAGGCCTGCGCGTGTTTGGAAAGGTCATCGTAAATAATGAGCACATGTTTGCTCTGATACATGAGCTCTTGGCCCATTGCGCACCCTGCATACGGGGCGATGTAGCGCAAGCTGGCTGGATCCGCTGAGTTTGCAGCGACAATCGTCGTGTAATCCATCGCACCTGCGTCGGTGAGAATCTTATAGAGTTGCGCGACTGTTGACGTCTTCTGCCCGATCGCGACGTAGATGCAGATGACGTCCTTGCCCTTTTGGTTGATGATCGCATCGACTGCCAGCGCAGTCTTGCCGGTCTGGCGGTCGCCGATGATGAGCTCGCGCTGACCCTTGCCGATGGGTACAAGACCGTCGATGGCCTTGATGCCGGTCTGCAACGGCTGGCTCACGGGTTGCCGTTGAACAACGGTTGGCGCTTGCGTTTCGATCGGGCGCGTCCGCGTGGTGTTCACCGGACCCTTGTCATCGAGCGGTTGGCCAAGCGGGTTGACCACTCGGCCGACAACCCCATCGCCAACCGGCACAGAGACGATGCGACCGGTGCGCCGCACGGTTGCACCTTCAGTGATACCGACATCAGAACCCAAAATGACGACGCCGACGTTGTCCTCTTCCAAGTTGAATGCGATGCCCACCTCGCCGTTAGGGAACTGCACGAGTTCGCCTAGTTTCACCGCGGTTAGACCATAGACGCGCGCGATAGAGTCGCCAACCTCAATGACGGTTCCGACCTCGTCCTCGCGCGTTTCTGTATGAGCGCTCGCGATCTGTTGCTTGAGAATGCCGGCGATTTCGTCAGCGTTGATCATTCGTTTCTTCCTTTATCTTCCTTTATATGTAGCGGTCGACTTTATGTCGACCGACCTCACGTCGACCCTTTGCCGTTGGGGGATGCGCCGCCCCAGGTATCTGCAGTTGCCAAAAGATGCCGTCGCAACTCTTCGAGTTTGCCGGAGACACTCGCATCAACGTAGCGGTCGCCGACTTGCACCACGAGCCCGCCAATCAGGTCGGGTGAAATCTTTTCGTGCGGAATAATGTTGCGTCGATAGAGTTTTGAGAGACGCCGCGCGAGCTCAGTCATCTTCGCCGCATCGATCGACATCGGCGTTCCCACGGTTGCGGGCTGGCGGCCAGCTTCCCGATCGAGCATCTCGTGCATTTGGCGCGCAACGATTTCGATGAGGTTCTCACGGTGCTTTCGTACAAGGAGCAGCGCAAAATTTACCAACAGCTCGGACGCGCGCCCATCGAGTGCGTCGCGCACAATGCGCTCCTTAACCCGCCGATCAACGACCGGCGATACATAGAAGCCATACAGCTTCGAATCGGATGTAAGAGCGGCGACGAAACTGTCGAGTTGGGCCGTGACGGCCGGGAGTTCGCCCCGCTCTTGCGCGAGGCTAAAAAGAGCGGTTGAGTAGCGCTGCGCAATGCTGTCTTTAAGCATGCGAGCGCTCTAAATCTGTCATCATGCGTTCGACGAGCGCGTGCTGTTTGGCCGGATCGATCTCGCGCTTTGCCAACTCTTGCGCCTGTGCGTGCGCTTGTTCGACGGTTTCTTCGAGCAGCTCGCGACGGACCCGATAGCGCTCGCGCTCAAGCTCCCCACCGGCGTGTGCGACGATACGTTTCGCACGCTCGAGCGCTTCGGCACGCTCGTCCTCGATGAGTTTTGCGGCTTGCGCTTTGCCGACAGAAACCATGCGCACGGCATCGACCTTCGCCTGCTCGATTGCGCGCTGCGCTGCCGCAATGGCAAGCTCTGCCTGCTCGCGGTGAAGTTGCGCGTCCGCGACGAGTTTGTTTTGCGTCTCCTGATGCGCAACGAGTGCTTTCACACCCACCTTGTTCCACAGCCACACGATTGCGCCGACAAAGACGATAAAGTCGATGACTTTTGCGATGAAGACCGGGTCGGTGAGGTTCGGGATGTCCATATCTTCTACGCTACCCGTTCAAAGCCGGTCGCGCGTTCGACCATGCTGCGCGCCAGGTCCTTCACGAACGCTTGCTGTTTCTCGAGTGCCTGTTTTCGTTCTGCTGCCACTGTCGCGTGCGCCAGCGCTATCGACGCCGCGGCCTCTTCGCTCGCCTGACGCTCGATACGATGCGCTTCGTCAGCTGCTTGCGCGGCCGCACTCCGCATCGCCTCATCCGTGCGGCGCCGAGCCTCATTTAAGATGGCGTCTGCTTCCGCACGCAACGTCGCGGCGTTCGATGCCAGGGCGTCTCCTTCGCGGTAAAGGTCGGCGACATACTTGAGCCGCTGTTCGATGGCACGCCGAGTCGGCGCGATGAACAAATAGTTCAACAACACCCAGAACAAGATGAAGTTCAGAATTTGGATGAGGAAGGTGCCGTCGATCGATAGCAGCATTGGGTTCTGCTACTTGCCGAGAATCGGTGTCAGCGCTTTCATGACGCCGAGCCCGCCGCCGCCGATGAGGAGGAAGAAGGCAAGCGCGATCGCGATGATTGGAAACGCTTCCAGGATGCCGAAGCCGAGGAAATAGAAGAAGAAAATATTTGGCCGGGCTTCCGGCTGCCGCGCGATGGATTCCACGGCCTTGCTACCGATGATGCCGTCGCCGATCGCCGAGCCGAATGCCGCGAAGCCAACCATGAGCGCGAAACTCATGATGACTGAAGCGGTCAGAATTGCATTTTCCACGAAACGTACTCCCTTTTAGTGTTCCAAGGACTCTTGCGTCGGCGTAATGAGATACGCGATCGTCAACAGCGTGAACACCGCCGCCTGAATGACGCCGATTGCAAGGTTAAACGCGTAGATGAGAATCGGCGCCACGACGGCGCCGGTTGAAATGATGCCCAGGTGAGCGTTGATTATCACCGCGACCACGAGCAGGAGAATTTCGCCTGCGAAGATGTTGCCAAAAAGCCGCATCGCAAGCGTCACCGGTCGCGCCAGCTCGTCGATGATGTTGATTGGCAGCATCAAAATGCCAAGCAACAGTGGCTTGATGATAAGGTGCTTGTAGTAGCCAAGACCGTGCCGGCTGATCCCAACGATCTGAATGAGGAGGATGGTCGTGACCGCGAGCGCGGCCGTTGTGTTGAGATCCGCGGTCGGCGATTTGCCGATGAGCGGGAAGAGACCGACTTCGTTCAACAATAAGATGAAGACGAACAGCGAGATAATGAAGGGAACGAACGGCAGGCCGTTTTTCCCAAGAATACCGGTCGTCGTTTCGGCGAGATAACTGACGATGAGTTCCATGACGCTGTATCGTTTCGAAACGACCGTGATGGGATGGGTCGAGGCAAGCAATCCGACGATGACGAGTGCAAGCGCCATCGCGATCCACGTAATGATCACCGTATCTGCGTGCACCGTGTTGAACGGCGCAGGTATATACGGAAGATGCCATAGCGGATGACTACCGACGGTCTCTTGCATCGTTTCCCTTTAGGCGGTCGTTTTTGCCGAGTTCCTTTGCGGTGCCGGCGTTTGGGCGCACTCGACATTGATTTGTTTCCGGTAGACGAGAATTGACACTGCTAACGGTGCGACAAATCCGGCAAGGTACGTGAAGTATCCGAGCGCAGAACTACGGCCAACGATGATAAAAGGCGCTGCGCCCGCCAGCAGCACGCGTATCACAGATTCGAATGTCAAAAACGGCAAATAGCCCCTGCCGCCTTTCGTCAGCCGGTTGAAACTTGTAGCTATGTGGAAAAGATAGGCGAGCCCAACGAGCGTTCCGGCAAAAAGCGCAATGGCCGGAACTGTCATGTGACCGAATATCGCAAGTCCAGAGGCTGCGAGCGTCGCCAGCACCAGGCTACGCGACGCTACCGCGGCCTGAAACGGGCGGAAGCTTTCCATCCAGCAGAGGTCGTTCGGCCCTCGCGTGGCGACGGACCTTCAGCTGACTGCGAAGCCAAGCTACCTTTTACATGCGGCCCGCGAGTTGGCGGAACATCGAAACAATACCCGTGATAAATCCCAACAGGATTCCAATTGGAATTGCGTAGTCCCAGTGCAACACTCTCGCTGCAAGCCAGCCGAGCAAGAAGCCGACAATCAACGTGCCGAACACCGACAGGCCGGCGCTGCCCAGCTGCGCGAGCGACAACGGATTTTGCTGTTTCATCGTTTCTTGGGTGAACGGACCTGAAGGTCCGTTGCTTCAATATTCGTTTTGTTGAGGTCCGTTGCTGCATCGTCAAAGTTGGGTGGCACGAACTCTTTTGGTAGTTCGCCGCCGCGCATGTGCGCCCACAATCCGTCAACTATGCGGCGCGATGCTTGACCATCTCCATACGGATTGGCTGCCTTCGCCATCTTCTGATAGGCGATGGGATCATCGAGAAGCTCGCTCAGATGCGTAACGATCTCTTCTTCTTGAATGCCTGCGAGTCGCAGCGTTCCCGCTTGCAATCCTTCCGGCCGCTCGGTGACCCGGCGCAATACCAGCACGGGCTTGCCTAACGTCGGCGCTTCCTCTTGCAGTCCTCCGGAATCGGTGGCGACGAGCGTTGCTCGCGCGATGGTGGCGACGAGACGACGGTAGCCGAGCGGCTGCATGAGGTGCACGCGAGGCACCCCGTCGAGGTTTCGCCTCACAACCTCAACGATCGGCGGATTCGGATGCACCGGCCACACAAGCGACACGTCCGGTCGCGCACTCACCACCCGTTTGAACGCACGGCAGATTGCTTCCATGGGTTCGCCCAAATTCTCCCGGCGATGCGCCTCCGCAAAAATCACGCGCGGCGTCGTGACCGCCACTGCGTCGGCCTCGCTCGAGCTTTTGTGAATCTCCATGAATGCATCGATGACCGTGTTACCCGTGACGATGATGCTCTTCGGATCTTTGCCTTCTTTTAAAAGATTATTCTTTGCGAGCGGGGTCGGCGCAAAGTGATACGTCGCGATGACACCTGTCAGACGGCGGTTGATTTCTTCGGGAAACGGTTCGTAGATCGTACTCGTGCGCAGGCCGGCCTCGACATGGCCGACCGGAATCTTCTGGTAATATGCAGCCAGGGCGGCGGCGGTGGAGGTCGTTGTGTCACCATGCACGAGGGTGACGTCCGGCCGCACGTCAGCGAGCACCGTGCCAACGCGTTCAAGGACGCGGGTTGTGACGTCGGTGAGCGACTGACCTTCGGTCATCACGCCCAGATCGTATTCAGCGCGAATGTTGAAAAGTGCCAGCACTTCGTCGAGCATCTCGCGATGTTGCGCGGTAGCAATCGTCACGCAGCGGAAGCGAGAATCGCACGCGAGCGCGGCAACCAGCGGCGCCATTTTGACCGCGTCGGGCCGAGTCCCGAACACGACCGCTACAACGAGCGGCGATTTCAAAATACGTGCGGGCCTCCGGGCCGCGAAAGCACGATGGCAATCGCCCCGAGGATGCCGCACACCACGTACATGATGTTGACCACTTGACGCTGCGAGAGCCCGAAGTCGAGCAGCTGATGATGGACGTGGCTTCGATCCGCGTCGAACACTGGAACTCGTTTGCCGATGCGCGCAATGATGACGCGCGCGGTGTCAAGGATCGGCAGCGCGAGCACGATCAGCGGCACGAGCAACGAAATTCCTACCGCCACCTTTTCTGTGCCCATGACTGCCGCACTCGCCATGACGAACCCAATGAAGAGCGAGCCGCCGTCACCCATAAAAATGCGCGCCGGATTATAGTTGAACGGCAAGAATCCGGCCGCTGCACCGCCGAGCGCACACATCGTGATTGCAACCAGGTATTCGTGATGCCACCACGAGACGACGACCATGGTCACCGAGGCGATGATCGTCACGCCGGTCACGAGGCCGTCAAGACCATCCATGAAGTTGATGGCGTTGACCATACCGAGATACCAGAAGATTGAAAATGGAATCGCAAGCCAACCAAGTGCGACGTACCCGACGTGTGGTAGCGTAAATCCGAAGACTGTGAACTTATACAAAATGACGGTGATGGCAGCGACGCCCAACTGCGCAAGAAATTTGCGCCCCGGCTTCATTCCCATGATGTCGTCCCAAAGGCCGACTCCAAGCATAAGCGTGCCGCCGGACAGCAAACCGATGATGTGTGCCAGGTCGCGGGTCCCGAGGTAATGATGGATGACGTAATTATTCGTCAGGGCGACATTGAGCATTGCAAAGAGGGCGAGCATAAAACCGATAAAAATCGCGAGGCCGCCGAGGCGCGGCGTGGGCTGCGCGTGCACGCGCCGGTCGTCGTTCGGCTCATCAAAGACGCCAAGTGCAAACGCCATGCGTCGTACAAGCGGCGTGACTATAGCGCAGCTCGCTGCCGCAAGGATGAAGGTCAGCCCGCACAACCAGTAGATGTTGATGTTGAGCAACTGCTGGTACATCAGCCCTTGGTAGCCGTCCGGCCACCGAGGCGTTCTAGGGTCAC
>DASZFB010000051.1:0-20630 GCA_035940275.1 Candidatus Eremiobacteraceae bacterium
CCTGCGATCATCATCATGGGTGATGAAGATAGGCGCGCACACGGGGAACGCGCCATCGCGGCGGCGTCGAAAATGGACGTGCGCGTGATGGAGAACACGGGCCACTTCCCTCTCTGGCAACAACGCGAGCGTTTTGTCAAAGAGTTGCGCGATGTGCTCCGGACCTACAGCAATCGTTCCGCTAACTAAAGCGACGTCCGTATAATAATTGGCGGGAAGTCCGCATCTCCGGCAGAGGCGGACTTGACGATCTGGAGATCGCGCGGCGCATAGAGATCAACTTCGTGACCTGCTGGGCAATGCAGCATGAAGGCGCTGCGCAGATCGCGGTCACCTTCGCCTGGCTCGAGCTTAACTGGCGCACCGTCTGCGTGAATAACATCCGAAGTGCGTCCCTCTTGAACGACAAGCTCCCCGCAGTCGGGCTCGGTGCATTTCACCTCGTGACGATAGCGCACTCGTAAGAACGGCATGCACCTATATAATTGGACAAGTCACGGCAAATTAGACCGTTGACGCAAAAACAAGAACGGCCGAGTTATACTCGACCGCTCCATTTCCGGGTTTCTGGCGCGAACCGTGTTCGCGTTCTGTCTAGTAGAGCTCGACCTCGCTCAGATTCTTTTCGATCTTCCGCTTGACGCGCTGGAGCGCGTTGTCGATGGACTTGACGTGACGGTTAAGATCCCGCGCCATCTCTTGGTACGACTTGCCCTCGAGATAGCTCAGCAGTACTTGCGATTCGAGATCGCTCAGGTTCTCCTGAATTCGCTCTTTGATGTCTTCCGAAACTTCCTGGTTGATGACCAGTTCTTCCGGATCCGACATCTTTGCGCTGGCCATGACGTCGAGCAGCGTGCGTTCGCTGTCTTCGTCATAGATCGGCTTGTTGAGCGAGATGTACTGATTGAGCGGGATGTGCTTCTGCCGCGTCGCTGTCTTGATTGCGGTGATGATTTGTCGCGTGATACACAGTTCCGCGAAGGCACGGAACGACGAGAGCTTGTCCGCGCGGAAATCGCGAACAGCCTTGTAGAGTCCGATCATGCCCTCTTGGATGATGTCCTCACGGTCTGCACCGATGAGGAAGTAGCTCTTTGCCTTGATGCGGACGAAGTTCTTATATTTGTTGAGCAGGAATTCCATGGCGAGGTTGTCGCCACACTTCGCTGCGTTTACGAGTTCTTCGTCGGCACGCTCACTGTAATCCAGTGTGTCTTCTACTGGGTGAAGTGCCCCCAAAATTGTACGTTACCCCCAATTTCTTTGCTGCCTAATAGCCCTTTGCAGTCCTTACCGATTATATGTTCGAGGCCAGATTTCGTCAAGGATTTGACCGATTTTAGGCTTGTTCGCCGCCGTCACAATCACTTTAGGAGGCTTGACAAGCCCGAAACGGACCTAAAGGTCCGTTGCTTCAAGGGTTGGTTGAGTCAAAGTCCGTTGCTTCAAGAACCGCGGCGGCGGGCCACTTCGAAGAGTACGACCGCAGCCGCACTTGCTGCGTTCAATGACGCTATCCGGCCATGCAATGGGATGCGCACCAAAGCATCGCAGCGCTCGGTCACTAAACGCGACAAGCCCTTGCCCTCTGCCCCCACGACCAATACGCATTTGGCCGTGTAATCAGCCTCATGATAGTCTACGGCGCCCGGCGCGGGGGAGAGCCCTGTGACCCAACATCCATCATCTTTGAGTGCCTTCATTGCGGCAACGATATTCGGGACACGAGCGATTTTGAGGTGAGAGGCAGCGCCCGCAGCAGCCTTGCGCGTGACCCCCGTAACACCGGCGTTGCGGCGATCCGGCATGACAACGGCGTTCGCACCGGCGCCTTCGGCGTTGCGCAAGACCGCTCCCAAGTTCTGAGGGTCCTCGAGGTGATCGATAGCGACGACCAACGTGGTCTTCGCCCCACGCACCAGCGAGCGGATCTGTTCCCACGGTGTGTACGCGAACGGCGGCAGCATGGCTCTTACGTGTTGATCGTTACGGATGTCCCTGGAGACTTCAAACGCTACCGGAATATTGCGCTGACGCGCAGCGGCTACGAGCCCTGCGAGTTTGGGATCGCGCTCCCGATGCTTGCCGATGACGATGCGCCGCAGCGGTTCGCCGGCGCGTAACGCCTCATCGACAGCGTGAAAGCCAAAAATCTGCTCTTCATCCGCCACCATCGAGGCTCCACTGGGTGCCATTTTTGCTGTCGCGCAGGGTGACGCCAGCGCCCTGCAGAGCGTCTCGCAGACTGTCGGAGGTCGCGAAATCCTTACGCGCACGCGCCTGATCGCGCAGGGCGACGACCCGGTCGATCAGCGCCGCGTCCTCCTTCTCGCCGTCGCCGGCAATGGCACGAAGTGCCGCGCGAGGTCCGGGTTGCAATTCAACAGCGCGCGATTCGATCGTGAATCCAGCCGCCTGCGCACTTAGCGGCAACCCAAGAACGTTTAAGCAGCGCTCGGCGAGCGCAACAGTCGCGGCGGGGCTAACGGTCGACGAAACCTCGCCGTGCGCCATCGTAGTACGGGCGGCCTGGCGAACGTTCGTCTGCAGCCAGCCCATTGCACCAGCGTAGTCGAGATCGTTGTCCATGAACGCGTCGAAGTCACCGGCTTCGACAGCGCAGTGTACGGTCGTCGGGTTGCCGGCCGCAGCTTCCCGCACGACGTCCAAGCTCGCGTAGCAACCGCGAAGACCCTTTGTCGCTGCCTCAAGCGCCGCCTCAGTGAAATTCGAGGGCTTGCGATAGCCGGTTTGCAAAAACAAGTATCGCACCGCAGCTGGGTTGTGGTGCTCGAGGATTTCCGTGAGCGGCTTGAAGTTTCCGAGCGACTTACTCATCTTCTGCCCCTCGACGTTGAGCAAGCCGGCGTGCACCCAAAAACGTGCCATGGGATGCTTGCCCGTAGCTGTTTCGGACTGGGCGACCTCGTTCTCGTGGTGTGGGAAAACGAGATCTGTCGCGCCGCCGTGAATGTCGAACTGATCGCCGAGATAGTGCTTGCACATGGCAGAACACTCGATGTGCCAGCCAGGTCGTCCCGGCCCCCACGGGCTCTCCCACGTCGGCTCACCCGGCTTCGCTTTTTTCCACAGCGCAAAGTCGAGTGGATCGCGCTTTTCTTCGCGGACTGCGATGCGTTCGCCAGCGCGCAACTCGTCGAGATTGCGCCTGCTCAAACTGCCGTAACTCGAGTCCTTGCTGACTGCGAAGTACACGCCGTCGCTCGTCTCATACGCCGCGTCGAGTTTGATCAGCCGCTCGATCAACTCGAGGATGCAGGGCATTTCTCGCGTTGCTCGGGGAGAGAGGGTTGGCTCGAGCATGCCGAGCTTTGCAGCGCTCCACTCGAACTCGCCATAATACTTCGCGACGACCTCGTTCCACGGAACGCCGTCCTTGGACGATCGATCGATGATGCGGTCGTCAATATCCGTGACGTTGCGGACGTAATTGACGCCGTATCCCTTTGCTTTGAGGTAGCGAAAAAGAACATCAAACGTCAGGAAAGTGCGCGCGTGCCCGAGGTGCGGGTGGAAGCTCGGCGTCATGCCGCACACATACATTGAAACTTTGCCTGGGACTGTCGGCTCGAAATCCTCGACCTTGCGCGTACGCGTATTATAAAGTCGGAGTGCCATGAGTGCTTTCTGCGCGCTTGCTTTGTTCTTCGAGGGCTTCGATGCGTGCGGTCAAAGCTGTGATAGCGTCCACAGTCGGATCGGGCATGTCAACTTGCGGGATAACCGGCTCTTCCACTTTCTTGCCATCCTGCGAAACGACGTGACCGGGCACGCCGACGACGGTGCTGTTTGCCGGTACGTCTTTTACGACGACTGCGCCCGCCGCGATTTTCGAGTTCGCGCCCACAACAACTGCACCAATGACGCCCGCGCCCGCGCCGACGACGACGCCGTCCTCAAGCGTCGGGTGACGCTTGCCGTGTTGCAGACTTGTGCCGCCCAGTGTCACGCCTTGATAGAGTGTGCAGTTGCGTCCAATCTCGGTGGTTTCCCCGATAACGACTCCCATGCCGTGGTCAATGAAGAAACCCGAGCCGATCTCGGCTCCGGGATGGATCTCAATGCCGGTCAAAAAGCGGTTGACGTGCGAGAGATAACGCGGGATAAACGGTATGTGCCATCGATAGAGGGGGTGGATGAACCGGTGCGCGACGATCGCCTGAAATCCGGGATATGCGAGCAGCACCTCGAGCCAGTTATTTGCTGCCGGGTCACGTTCGAAGCAAGCGCGCCAATCGGCGGCTATCTTTTGAAAAATTGATTCGCGTTGCATGAGGTCCTGCCTAATTCAAAGTCGAGAGAAAATTGTGAAGGGCGCCAAGCGCCCTGTCAACAGCAACAGTGGCAGGACCGAAGATTGCCTCGGATGGGTGATGATGGCCTCATGGGTCTTATCATCTAGGGTCACCTTCTCAAACTGGCCGGGGCCCCTCCTGCCCCTTTGGCACGGCCTGTGCCAGCGATGACTGAAGGCGATGGCGGACACGCCGTGGTCCGAGGAGCGCTAGCAAGAGCGGCAGTTCGATGCCGTGCTCAGAACCCGTGACCGCAAGACGAATGGGGCGAAACAAAGCACG
Organism: Candidatus Eremiobacteraceae bacterium; assembly: GCA_035940275.1. Classification (GTDB taxonomy): domain Bacteria; phylum Vulcanimicrobiota; class Vulcanimicrobiia; order Eremiobacterales; family Eremiobacteraceae; genus JAFANK01. The sequence continues at coordinate 4,602 of DASZFB010000051.1, forward strand.
ACCTTTGAGGCCGTGCTCGTCGCCCAGCTTCTTCAAACCTTCTTTTGATATAACGCCAACAAATCGCTCGCGATCGCTATCTGTGCCGACGAGATCCAAGAGATGCTTAAGCAAGACATGCGCAGGTGGGTCCGCGACTGCCAGCTTCCCGTCCTCGGTCAACGAGATCTCTTCGGCGAGAAGTGATTCCAATTCGCGAGGAACGTCAGAGAGTACCTCGACGTGGTCGCTGAACGCATCCGCCAGCGTTTCCAACCAGACCGGATCGCGCAACTCAGGTAAGTTTGCGAATCGGCCATCGCGTGTTGCCCACTCTGCAAAAAGTGTGGCGCGCTCAGGCCGCGGTAAGTTGCGGAGATAGTGCGCGTTGAACCATCGCAATTTTGTTCCGTCAAAAATTGCAGGGCTCTTACTGGCGCGTTCGAGAGAAAACGCCTTGACGAGCTCTTCTAGCATAAAAAACTCGCGGTCGTCGCCCGGCGACCAGCCGAGAAGCGCGAGATAGTTGACGAGGGCTTCAGGTAGAAAACCAGCTTCCCGATACTCGCTCACCGACGTGGCACCGTGGCGCTTTGAAAGCTTTTGGTGGTCGGGCGCGAGGATCATCGACACGTGCGCGAAGAGCGGTAGCGGGAATTCGAGTGCTTCAAAGAGCGCCACCTGCCGCGGGGTATTCGGCAGATGTTCGTCTGCACGGATCACATGCGTGATTGCCATATCGTTATCATCGATCACGACGGCAAAGTTATATGCGGGTGTTTTGTCAGAACGCAGAATGACAAAATCACCGATGGAGCCGGGCGGAAAGTGAACCGACCCGCGAATGACATCCTCGACGTAGATGTCGCGCTGCGGCATGGCAAAACGCAACACCGGCTCGCGACCCTCCGCTTCTCGGGCAAGACGCTGCTCTTTTGTGAGGTCTCGACACTTGCCGGAATATTTTGGGGCCTGGCCGCGGCTTTGCTGCAGTGTTCGCTCTGCCTCCAACTCTTCCGGCGTGCAGTAGCACGTGTACACTGCCTCGATTTCCATTAGTCGCGCTGCCGCTAGCGCATAGCGATCCTGGCGCTCGAGCTGCCGGTAAGGGCCAAACTGTCCGCCAACGTCCGGCCCTTCATCCCAATCAAGGCCTAGCCAGCGCAGATCGGCTTGGATTGCGGATTCGAACTCGCGTGTCGAGCGAGCCACATCCGTATCCTCCGAGCGAAGCACGAACGTACCGCCGTGGTGCCGCGCGAAAAGGTAATTGAAGAGCGCGGTTCTCGCGCCGCCGACGTGCAGTGACCCAGTTGGCGAGGGCGCGAATCGGACTCTCACGGGAGGCGTCATACGAACCGACTTACCGGACAGACGCACATCACCCTGCCGCGGCAGCTATCGTGGCGCCTCGTCAAACAGAGAGCCGTCTAAATGAACTCAAGGCGCTCGTTGCGAGCCGAGGTTTCGATGAGGCGATCGAGACGCTTGCGTTGTGTCTCCTCGCGCTTCGCACTTGCCACCCAACCGATTGCCATCCGCCGATAGCCTGGCGGAAATAGCTCGAAGTTTTTCCGGGCGCGCTCTGCCTTTCGAAAGCGCGTCGCCAAGTACGCGGGAAGCGCTGTGGGCAGTGGCGCGGCAGTTCGCTGCTCATACCCGGCGAACGCGACTTTTCCCGCCGCCGTCATCTTGCGAGCGGCGATCATCTTCTTCGCGCGTTCAATATTCGATGCAGACCACACGCTGGCTGGCTTTCGCGGAGTAAACTTCTGCTCGTATGTTTCCGCATCAATTGTTCTCACTCTACTGTCGACCCAACCAAAGCATAGCGCCTCTTCAACTGCTTCGTCATACGACACGCTCGGTTTACCAGTGTGCTTTTTGAAAAAGACGAGCCAAATCTCTGGCGAGCTCTGATGGTTGCGCTTCAGCCAGGCGCGCCAGGCGAGTCGATTCTTAGCGTGGACGTTCTTCATCGACGAGCGTTGCGACAGCGTAGGAGGCCATGCCAACGCCCTCGCCAGTATAGCCCATGCCCTCGGTATGCTTTGCCTTCACGCTGCAGCAGGTGAGCGGAATACCGACTGCCTCGGCAATATTCTTTCGCATCGTCTCGATGTATGGGGAGAGCGCCGGCTGTTCGGCGACAATGGTGCAGTCCACGTTGCCGACGTGGAAGCCGGCTTCCGTCAAGCGCTTCACCGCGCGACGCAGCAACCCGACGCTGTCGGCACCCGCAAACTCAGGATTTCCCGCGGGAAACATCGTGCCGCAATCTCCCATCGCAGCAGCCCCAAGAAGCGCATCGATTATTGCGTGTGCGGCGACATCCGCATCGGAATACCCTTCGAGGCCGCGATCGAATGCGATGCGGCAACCCGCGAGCACAAGCGGCCTGCCTGGAACAAGACGGTGAGCATCAAAACCAAAGCCGACTCTCATCGGTTTACGCGCCCGACTGCTCGGTTTACGCGCCCCGCTGCAATGCGTTCGGCGACGATGAGATCTTCGGGTGTGGTGATTTTCAAGTTTTCGTAGGTGCTCTCGACGATCGCAATGGACGCCCCGCCCAAACGCTCGACCAGTTCTGCGTCGTCCGTTCCCATGAAGCCGTCCGCCTCAGCACTGACGTGCGCACGAAACAACAAATCATATGAAAACGCTTGCGGTGTCTGTGCAGCCCACAGACGCTCGCGCGGTATCGTCTTGTCGATAGTAGCTCCCTCGTTCACCAGCTTGATGGTGTCCTTCACCGGCACCGCTGCAATTGCACCGCCATGTTCGCGTGCTTGCTCGAGCACCCGCGCGAGAATATCTTCACTGACAAATGGTCGCGCTCCGTCATGGATCACAACAAAATCCGGCACATCTGCAAGGGAGCGCAGCGCGGCGAACACGGAGTCTTGCCTGCGTGCACCGCCACTGACGACCTTGCATACTTTCCCGCCACCAACCGCAGCAGCCAGACGTTCGAATTTCGATCGCTCATCGGGTTCGCATGCTACGACAATCTGCGTTATTGCCGGCGCGCCGGCGATCGTTTGCAGCGACCACGCCGCTATGGGCTTACCAGCGAGCTCGAGCAACTGCTTGGGCTGACCCATGCGCGCGCCGCGGCCAGCCGCGGCGAGAATGGCGCACACAGTTGTAGTCGTGTTGCTACCTCTTGAGCCGGGCAAAGATCATGCGCCCGGCGGCAGTTTGCAACACGGAGGTCACGACGACGTCCGTCTCTTCGCCCATGACGCGCTTGCCGTTCTCGACAACGATCATCGTGCCGTCGTCCAAGTAAGCCACACCCTGACTCGGTTCTTTTCCATCCTTGATAATCTTGACGATCATTTCTTCGCCGGGAAGCACCACGGGCTTCAAAGCGTTTGCGAGCTCGTTGATGTTAAGCACGGAAACGCCTTGGACTTTGGCTACTCTATTTAGATTGTAGTCGTTCGTCAGCACTTGTGCGCCAAGCATGCGTCCCAAAGCCACGAGCTTGCCGTCCACGTCGCGCTCGGGCGTGTCGTGATCCGAGATCTCGAGGCCCTTACACACGTCGCGTAGCTTGTTGAGCACCTCGAGTCCGCGACGGCCGCGACTTCGTTTGACCGGATCTGCAGAATCAGCGATGAGCTGCAGCTCGCGCAGGACGAACCGAGGCACCATCAGCCGTCCATCGAGGAAGCCTGCCTCGACGATTTCGAGAATGCGCCCATCGACGATGACGGACGTATCCAACAGCTTGGGTGCAACTTCACTTGAGTACGCGCCGCCACGAGACCACCACGTCCTGCGTTGACGCACGCCGATTCTCACTCCGACATAGCCGAAAAAGAGCGTTATCACCGAGTAGGTGATGAACGAGATGATCGGACCGAAGCGCGGCATGATTTCGAACGACTTAAACACGTCGCGGACGAAAAATGCGATGAGCAGTCCGAACAGCAGGCCGCCTGCACCGGAGAGCGCCTCAGCCGGATTCAGACCGGCGACACCCTCTTCGATCCTGGTGACGAGGCGTTCGAAGCCTCGAGCAATGAATGGTGAAACCGCGATTCCAATGAGCGCGCCCAGAATTGGCAGCGCGTCGAGTTCGAGGCGGCTCGTTGCTTCGGGCCAATGAATAGCGAGCGACACCTCGCGGCCGATAAGCAACCCGAGCAATCCGAGCAGGCACGCGAAAACAATCCGGAAGAGGAGGATCAACCCGACACCACAGGCGGACGCTGCGGCACGAGAAACTCGGCGCAGACGGTGTTCGCTAGAAGGCGGCCCCGCCTGGTAAGGCGCGCCCCGCGGTCATCCTGTTCGAGCAGCCCGGCAGCCATGCATTTTTTCAACGCTGTCTCATACACGTCGGTCGCTCGCACCCCAAAGCGACGAAGGAAGTCGTCGTACTCGATGCCCGTTTTTGTGCGCAGCGCGAGCATCGCCGCCTCGCCAAGGTGTGCATCGGCGTCCAGCCGTTCTTCTTCTGCGCGTGCTGATGCGCCGCTCTCGAGCGCACGACAATATGCTTCAAAGTTGCGGTGGTTGCGATAGCGAACTCCGGATTCGTATCCGGCGGCCGAAACCCCGAACGCAAGACAATCGCGCTGACGCCAGTATCCCGTGTTGTGCGCGCTTTCGAAGCCGGGTCGCGCGAAGTTAGAAATTTCATAGTGATCGAAGCCGGTGGAGCTCAGCGTGTCGTGCGCGTACTCGAGCAGTGTCGCCATGGCATCGTCATCAGGAAACGCGTTTGGATCGCGTCGATGCCACGCCGCATATGGCGTCCCTTCTTCGACCGTCAAACCGTAAATGGAAATGTGATCCGGACTGAGCGAGAGTGCCGTGGCTAGCGTGCGTTCAAACGTCGCGCGGTCTTGTCCGGGTGCGCCCGCGATCAGATCGATGCTGATGTTCGTAAAACCCGCGGAACGTGCGGCCTCATAAAACTCAATTGCTTCTCTGCTTGAATGCGCTCGACCCAAACGGTGCAGGTCGGCGTCGTCGAACGACTGCACGCCAATCGACAGCCTGTTCACGCCGGCCTCCCGCCAGGCCGCGATGTCACGTTGATTCCGGGCGGGATTCGCCTCAAGCGTACATTCGAGACCGCCCGGCGTGGTCGAAAACTGTTGAAACACTGCAGAAAGAATCTTTTCGAGCGCCGTAAGCGGCAACGCAGAAGGAGTTCCACCGCCTAGGTACAGGCTCTGCAATCTTTCACGGTGGGGAGCATTGCGAATTTCGCGCAGCAGAGCGCTCAGATATCTGTCAACTTGCGTCTCGCGGTAGAGCACGACCGCGAAATCGCAATACGGGCAGATGCGATCGCAAAATGGGATATGGACGTAGCACCCAACACCTTCGTCACTCGTGCGGCTCAACCAGTTGGGAGCGCTCATTGAATGAACAGGGTAGAGTCCATCACGACCGCCACCGGACTCATGACGACGACGCCTCGGCCTGTGTGGGTGCTTCCGCAGCTATAAGACCGCTGATACTGCCGACAAGATCCTGACGCACGGCCCGCAGCGCAGCGCGGCATGCGCTACCGATTGCTCGGGCATCTGCGCGCCCGTGGCCGATGAGGCAAACACCGCGAACGCCCAGAAGTGGCGCACCGCCGTACTCGCGATGATCGAAACGCTTGCGCAGCGCGCGCAGGGCCGGCTTTAGCATCTGCAACCCGATCTTGCCGCGAACGCTCGACATCGCATGCTCGAGCAAGACGCCGAAGAAGTACTCGCCCGCCGACTCTGCCAGTTTGAGCGCGACGTTGCCGACGAAGCCGTCGCACACGACGACGTCCGCGTTGCCGATCAACAGATCGCGGCCCTCGACGTTGCCGATGAAATTGATGGGAGCTGCCGACAGCAGTGGGAACGTTGCCTGCGTGAGAGCGTTGCCCTTGTCTTCTTCTTCTCCGACGGAGAGTAAGCCGACCTTGGGTGCTGCGATGCCGAGCACGGAGCGCGCATACGCGCTGCCCATAATTGCGAATTGCACGAGCCAATCAGGTCGGCAATCGACATTAGCGCCGGCATCGAGCAAGAGCATTGGGCCCTTGCGCGAAGGCCATGCAGTTGCAATCGCGGGTCGTGCGATGCCGGGCAACGTGCGCAGCCGGATCGTCGCGATTGCGAGGAACGCGCCACTATTGCCTGCCGAAAACGCGGCGTTTGCAGTGCCGTCGCGGATGAGATCCACCATCTTGCCCATCGAAGTCGTCGCACCCCGGCGCACCGCAGCTGCCGGCGCTTCGTTCATGGCGACGACTCCGTCAGCGTGCACGATGGAAATATTGGGCGGGAGCCCGTTTGCCTTCGCCGCAATTTGCTCGATCGTTTGCTGGTGGCCCACAAGGATAATACGGCACTCGAGCTTGCGCGCTGCTTCGCATGCGCCGATGACGATCTCTTCGGGCGCGTGGTCGCCGCCCATCGCGTCGATCGCGACGCTAATGTCTCTATCGTTCAAAGGAAATCACGTAGTCGGATGATTGCTGTCCGCCATAATACACTTCAACCGCAGTCTTTGGTGCGACGGAAGTTGGTCCTTCTCGGTCTCTCGTGGTCGACGGGCCTTGAAGGCGTACCCTGCCTATGGTACTATTACAGGCTGTCGGCCTTTTCTTCTCTTCGAAACGGGGTTTCTCTTAGTGGCCAAGCGATGTGACGTGTGCGGCAAGGGCCCAGCGTCTGGGAACAATGTAAGTCACTCGATGCGCAAGACGCGGCGTCGCTGGCTTCCCAATCTCCAGTCTGTCCGAGTCCGCGAAGCAGGGACCGTGAAAACCGCGCGCGTTTGCGCGTCATGTCTGCGTTCGAATAAAGTCGTCCGCGCCGTCTAGGAATCGATGTAGCGGTCGGCCTCCAGTCGACCGACCTTTGAAGCAACGGACCTTGAGGTCCGTTTTTCTTATCTCTTGTAGTCGATCTGATCCGTCACAAAGACCGGCTTGCCATAGCGCGTCGTCGCCCAGTAGGTAACGGCTACTTTCGTTTTCCCAACTACAAGCGACGAAGGCCAGTTGCTGCACACTCTTGGCCAGGCGCACCGGACGCGGACCGTTTATCTTCAACACTTCGCTCACGTAGAAATATGTTTTCTGATCTCCTATCTGAATTTGGACTCCCCCTGACTTCATTCCGACGCCGTATTGTGTGAGAACTCCGGAGGCCTGATGCAGCGCGACACATGGAGGGCGAAGCGGGAAGAACCCAATCATCCCTCCATATGGTGTCGCTCCACTCGAGGGCGAACTCGTGGCCAACAGGAATGCCAGGCCGAATCCGTAGACAGTCACCTTGTACTCAAGTGGTCGTAGCCGCGCGGAGTATGCTCACGACGCTTGCCGTTCTCCATGATCCACGCGTTTCCGGTTCCTTTTTCAAAGCGGCCAACTGAGGTCAACTCGCGTTTGAAACGCGCCTTGAAGCGATTTGCCAGATGGGTGTAGGCGCGCGCATCCACCGCGACGAGCAATTCGTAGTCATCGCCGCCGTGAAGCATAAACTCGAGCGCATCGCCGGAATGGGCAGCCAGAAACTCGGCGAGCGCCGGATGTGGTTTAAGAGCAGCGAGATCGAAGCAAATATCTAGCCCTGATGCACGCGCCATCCGAGCAGCATCGAGCGACAACCCATCGGAGATATCCATCATTGCGTGCGTCGCGCGAGACGCTCCCAGAAACTTGCCTTCTAAAACGCGCGGCGTCGGGGTCTCGTATGCGGATCGTAAGATCGGTTGACGCTCTGCCTCTGTGAGCTGAAGGCCCGCAGCAGCCAGACCAAGCGGGCCGGTAACACACACGACGTCGCCAGATTTTGCACCGCTGCGCAATCGTAGTCCGCTTTTGCGCACGTCGCCGATGGCGGTGACTGAAATTGTTAACACCGGTGCGCGCACGATATCGCCGCCTGCAATTGCGCAATGATATCGCTTGGCAAGCTTCGACATGCCGGTATAGAAGCTGCGCGCCCAGTGTTCGTCGACAGCATCAGTGATGCCCAAAGCAACGACAGCGAGCACCGGTGTGCCTCCCATCGCGGCGATGTCAGAAAGATTCACGGCTAATGCTTTGTGACCGAGCGCCTCAGGCGTCGTTGAAGCCAAGCGGAAATGAACGTCGTCCACGAGCGTGTCAGTTGTGATGAGGCTGAGGTGCGAACGCGGCGTTTTCCAAACTGCGGCATCGTCACCGATGCCAACCAAAAGCCGGCGCGGCTGCTCACCCAGCGCTTGGGTAATTGCCGCGACGAGTTGGTCCTCGCTGAGCCTCGGATTCAGCGTGCGCATAGCGCACGCACGCGCGTGAGTGTTTCGTCAGGCTGAGGCGTGCCAAAAATTGCCGACCCCATGACGATGGTGTCGACACCCGTGCGCGCGACCTCCACAATGTTATCAGCGTGCACCCCTCCGTCAACCTCGAGCTCCACCTTGCATTTGCGGCGATCGATGAGCTCTCGGGCGGCTGTGAGCTTTGCAGTTGAGGTCGGAATGTACGATTGTCCGCCAAAGCCGGGGTTGACGCTCATGATGAGCAGCAGATCAATGTAGGGTAGAATTTCATCGAGCACGTTCAGCGGCGTCGCTGGATTGAGACAGAGCCCCGCTCGGACGCCGAGTTCCTTGATCTGATTGATGAGCCGGTTCGCGTGCACCGTTGCCTCCCAGTGCACCGTGATGATGTTCGCGCCTGCCTCGGCGAATGCAGCGACGTAGCGTTCGGGCTCGACGATCATGAGATGCGTATCGAAAGGCAATTTTGTGAGCTTGCGGAGGTCTTTGATGATCTTCGGCCCCCACGTTATGTTGGGAACAAATCTGCCATCCATAACGTCGATGTGCATATAGTCGGCGCCGGCGCGCTCCACGAGCTCCATCTGTGCGCGAATCTTCGAAAAATCAGCGGAAAGCAGCGATGGTGCTATCTTCATCGCGTCGTCGTTCGATGAACGGACCTAAAGGTCCGTTGCTTCAAAGGTCCGCGGTCGAATCCAAGCTCGACCACTATAGGGGTGTTGTCGTGACCAGCTTGCCGCTGACGTATGTTTCGATCGTACCGTCACCGACGACCGTGAGATCGAATGTGAGGGTAATGCCCCCGGTTGTGTTCTGCTCGAAGAGTGTCTTCGATCCCGTCGCATCCTGCAGCACAACGCGAACGAGCTTGGCGACGTCGGATCTGGGCAGGGCGACCGAAACTCGCATTGTCCGCGGCGCCCCCGGGGATGCCAATAACGGCGACGGTGAGGGTGATGGTGATGGGCTCGGTGATGGTTGCAATGCTTCTTCGCTCGCGAATGGGCTCGGACTCGGCGTAGGCGTTTGCGGGCCGCCGCCGGATACTTGTAGCGTTATCTTTTGTTTCGGCGCCATCGCAGAACCCGGCGGAGGATCTTCGCCAACCACAGTACCTTTTCGCTTTGCGCCTTCGCGGATAGGCATTTGTGTGACATCGCCAAGGATCACGTGCGCATCCGCCGCGGCTTTCTTTGCGAAGTCGAACGACATCCCGATAAAGTTCGGCGTATACATCTGCGGCCGGCCTTTGGCGACATCGACGTCGACCGCGGCGCCGGCGGCCACCTCAGTGAATGCATCGGGGTGTTGCTCGAGGACTTGTCCGGCGATCACGTCGAGGTTCTCGCTCTGGCTAACCTTACCCAGCGTCAGATGCGCGTTGCCCAGCGCAAGTTTTGCATCACGCAGCGAGAGGTTGCTCAAGTTCGGTACGCGCACCGTGGGTACGCCATCCGAGAGGATCACGTCAACGACGCGGCCTTCGCGCACCTTTTCGCCCGCGCTCGGCAGCTGCCCGATGATCACGTTCTTGGGAGCGTGAAAATCCGTTCGATGCGCAACAACCCGCAAGCCGACGTGTGCGGACGACGCGAGTGCATCAGCATGGTCAAATGGCATCCCCATGAACTGCGGAACGGGCACAGGCTTTCCGGCAGGCGCGAGCCAGATTGCGGCGAGTACGCCGACCACCGCAACGGCAATAACGAATGCTCCGAGCGCAGCAAACGGCAGATAATCTGCTATGCGGCGGCGCGAGGACCTGCGCGCCGACTCCGGCCGCGGCCGACGACGGCGAGGACGCTTCGGGTCATCGCTCATGCAAGCGCTTCGAGTACCGCGTCGGGGATCTCCGCGTTCGAGTGAATGTGTGTAACGTCGTCGTGCTCCTCAAGCGCATCGAGAAAGCGCAGCACGGCGGGTGCATCTGGAGCCGAGACGTCGACCTGCGTCTTCGCCCGCAGATCGAGCGTGGCTGACGTAACTGCTTTGCCCGCAGGTGCGAGCAGCGTTGATTCGACATGGTCGCGCACCGACGACAGGGCGCGTGGCTCGGTAATGATTTCCGCCGTGTCAGCCGAGCGCACGACGTCAATGACGCCATCCACCAGGGCTGCCTCCAAAAGCTCGTCCTCGCTGATTCCTTGGGTTGGGATCGTAATGACACCACGCTCCTCGAAAAGCCAGCCGACGCTGCCTGTCTCGCCCAGATTGCCGCCATTGCGCGAAAAAATGTACCTCATCTCCGACGCCGTTCGATTGCGATTATCGGTTACTGCAAAAGCGATCACCGCGACGCCATTGGGTCCATAGCCCTCGTAGCGGATCTCTTCGTAATTGTCGCTCTTACCCTCACCGCTGGCGCGCGCGATTGCCCGCTTGATGTTATCCATAGGCATATTCGCGTCGCGCGCTCGAGTGACAGCAATCTTCAGACGAAAGTTAGCCTCGGGGTCCGGCAACCCGGCGCGGGCGGCAATAATAATTTCCTTACTCAGCTTTGTGAAAAGCTGGCCGCGCTGCGCATCAACTTTGCCCTTGCGCAGCTTGATGTTGTGCCATTTGGAATGTCCGGACATGGTCAAATAATTGGATAAGCGGACCTAAAGGTCCGCTGCTGCAAGGTCCGCTGCTGCAAGGTCCGTTCGTGCAAAGGTCCGTTACTTCAATGGACGGCCGAGACGAAGCTGCACAACGTCCCGAATTGTTTTGAGGATAACCTTCGGCGTCGCGCCCTTCGAGGTCCCGGTCGTGCGAGGGTAATGATGTACGCCGCGTTCCACCATTGGCACGTTATTGCGCTTGAGCTTGATGAGGAGTTCGGAGCTGATAAATGCCCCGTCCGATTCCAAGGTAACATTTTGCAATACCTCGCGCCGGAACAGCTTGAACGCGCAATCGATGTCGCGCACGCGCAGCCCAAAGACCATACGGATGAGAATGTTATAGACTTTTGCGATGAAGAGCCGGTAGAGCGGATCGCTGCGCCGTATTCTATAACCCAGCACCACCGGCGCGCGGTTGAGCATGCCAAGAAGCCCGACGAGCTCCTGCAAGTCGAACTGGCCGTCGGCATCGGAGAAAAAGACGAGCTCTTTTTGTGCGCTCGCGAAACCCGTCCGCAACGCGGCGCCGTAGCCGCGATTGACGCCATGGCTCACGAGGCGCACGTGCGGATCGCGTCGCGCGATGTCTTCGACCACTATAGCAGTCTGGTCCGAGCTACCGTCGTCGACCACAATGATCTCGTAATCATCGGCGAAACGCGAAACGGCGCGCGAGGCGCTTTCGACCGTCTTCGCGATGATATCTTGTTCGTTATAGGCTGGGAAGAATACCGACAGCGATTCGACTCGGTCTGAAGGCAACGCTAGATCCACCCATACTTGTGCGGCACGCCGTCCTTATACCAGATCCGTGCATCCCACTGCTTCCACGTGATATGTTGGCCGTTGAGAATGGGCATGAAGAACACGAACAGCGCGAGGCAGGCAACCAGATAGCCGACAACGACAACTTTTGCGGGTGTGCTTGATTGCAGCTTTTCTCCAGCCTGCCAGATCCGCACCAAAACGTACGTCGTGCAGAGACAGATGATGGCCGTATTCGGATAGAAATTATACTGGAAGTCGATACGCGTTGAAGCGATCCAAGGCAACCATTGGAAGAAATACGCAGCAACGCACAACAGGACGCCTTTGTGGCGAGCGCGCCAGGCCAGTATCGCTGCGGCGGGTACAGTGACGATCTGCAATATCCACATCAGCGGGTTGGGAACCGCTATCACTTCGGCAACGATCTGGTTTGGTGCGGACGTGCCGGAAAAGACGTGGTAGTAATATGAGACGGGCCGTAGCTCGAGTGGCCAGGTCCACCACTCCGAGCTATACGGGTGCGTGGCCTTCAGCCCGTGGTGGTAGTACCACATCTGCTTTTGTAGTTCCCAGAGATCGCTGAGCTTGTTGTGCAAGCCCAAATTCGACGCGCCGATTTGAAAGAACGGAATGTAGGTCAGCAGATAGATGCACAGCGTGATGACGATTGTGCCAAGGACGAAAATCGGCAACCGGAAGCCGTAGGCGTTGCCCCACACAAATCGCTTCGGAGTCTCACCTCGTGCGAGCGAGCGTTCGGGCACCCACGGCAGCCGCCGCTGCAACGTGACCGCGAGCGCAACGCCCCAGATGCCCACAAGATCGAAGAGGCCATTCCACTTGCTTGAAATGACGCAGCCGACTGCGACGCAGGTCATAACGAGCCAAAATACCCACAACTGCGAGTCACGGACCGGCTTCTTGTCCGCCGTGCCGGATATGGAGCCGTCTTTGTGCCATTCGATGGAATTGCCATCTTCGTCGACTCGCGCGCCATCCGAGGTCCACTGTGTCGTCTGGCCGGCGGTTTCTAATTTGGCAGCCTTGAGCGGCAGCCGCTCGCCGAACTCAAAGACAACTTCATTTTGTTGGATACGCGAGCCGTCGGGGTAAATGACGCCTTGGCGCGAACGCACAACCTGACTTCCGAGCCAGAAGCGATACATACAGTACACGGTGAGCAGCGCGAAAAACGCGACGAAAATTTCCGGCGTGGCGATGCGCGACTGCACGTAGAAGTAACCACTCGAGATCAGCAGCGAAACAGCTGCGACTGCTGCGGCGCTTGACGCGAAGAGCCGTTTCGCGAATGCGTACAGCAACGGCACTGTAAGGGTACCAAACAATGCGCTCATCAGCCGCGCGCCTATTGGATCTACCTTGTAGATCATCGCGCCGATTGTCAGAATGAGCTTGCTCAGAGGCGGATGCGTCCACTCAAACTGAAAGTGGTGTTGGATATACTCTTGTGCCGATCGCGCGTAGTAAATCTCATCGAAGATGCGCTCGCCCGGCCTGCTGATATTCGTGTAGAGCAGCACGGCGGTCACAGCCATGAGCCCTCCCACGATTATGAAATCCACGAGCGTTAATCCAACGAGGCCTTCTCTCGCAAGAGGGGCTTCTCGCCTTGTGGCATTTTCTGCAGCCCAAGTAACGCTCATACGATCGAGCCAGCCGTTCAACGCGTCGCCGATCTCCGGCACGAGATACGCGCCGGCCACTAAGAACAAGCATCCCACGTTGAGTATGGAGAGCGGATGGACAAGCCATGGCGCGAGATCGGCGCTGGGACTATAGAGATACTGCAACGCGTAAAACAGGTTCGCGAGGAACGTCGCGGAGAGCGTGAAGTACACAAAACGGTTGAGCAGGCCAATATTGAATATGAGCGGGCCGAATGCAAGCGCCGAGAACAGATAGCGTTCGTGCATGCGCGTCGCAAACATGAAGAGCCCGAGCAGCGAGAGGAACAGCGCCATGTAAAATGAGCTCTCGCGTTCCTGCTGGTTGTAGTCGCTCCCAAGCGTGCGCCATTCGCGCACGGCTACCGCAAAGATGAAAGCCGCCACGATGGTGACGCCCCACGCCCACTGCGGCCAGCCTTGGAACCACGGCAAATCCGGAATCAGTTTGTCGTCACGCTGCCAGAAGTCGAGGCGGGTCGAATAAAGATTGAATGCGTTGCACGAGTTGTACGGGTAGAGCGCGGTACCGGTGTGATAGCGCTCGTACAACCAGGTGATCACGTTGACCGGGTTCATGTCGGGGGCAAATGCGACGCTTCCGCCATAGGCAACAAGGAACCCGACGACCGGAATGAGCGCGAGTCGCCAGAGTGCAGCGCCGCTGCGCAGCTGCCAGATGAGCAGGATCGGCGCGATGACGATAGGCTGCGGCTTGATCAGGACCGCGAAACCGAACATCAGCCAACCAAGTTCGAAGCGCTTGGTCACCATGAAGTACACGGACCAGATCACAAACACCGCGGTGACTGAGTCGCCCTGACCCCAGTAGGCAGACACGAACCAGACGGCCGGATTGAAAACGACGAGCGCCATCGCCCATATCCCGGCGTTCGTTGACCACGTGCGTCGCACGATCAAGAACGTCAGATATGCGAGACCGAGGTCGGCGAGCACCGGGGGAGCCTTGACGGTGAACTTGAGAAGATCAAACGGCAGGTTGAAGTGTGAGAACAGACTGTAGACCCAACCAAAAGCTCCGAGGACGATCATGTAACCGGGCGGATAATCGACAAAGCCGGCATGTCCGTAGAAATCATGGATGCCGTACTTAATGAGGCTCAGGGTCCAGGACTCGAATGTTCCGATGTCGGTTGCGTGGCCTTCAGCCGGCATAAAAAATAGGCGGATGAAGAAACCGACGGCCAGGATGACGACGGCGGCTAGAATCTCGCGCCTGGTAAGGGCGCAGCTCGTCGCGCGGGCGGTGTCGCCGTCAGACGATGAAGGAGCCGGGGCAACCGAAACGGTCGCTCGTTCTTTTTTCTCCTGTTTGCTCGATCGTTTGGCGGCTTTTCCCAAGATTATGTCCGGTTCTGCAAAACAAAATCGCTCAACGGCTGCGTGCCCTGAGCAAGTTTCGTCTTTGTTCCAAAATAGTTATCGGCAGCCGCGACTGCTGCCATAACTTACGCCCAGACTGGTTCGGCTTGTGGAAACCAATCCATCAGCTGGTCGATGACTTCGTCCGCCAAGAATCCTGGGGTCGACGCACCCGTTGCGATGCCGACGTGTTCGTCACCGCTGAACCATTCGCGTTTGAGTTCGGTTGCGTTCTCAATGAGAAATGCCTTCGCGCCTTCTGCTTCAGATATCTCGGCAAGGTGTCGTGTATTTGCAGACTTACTGCCACCGATGACGATCATTTTGTCGACTTCCGTCGCGAGTTCGCGTGCCGATTTTTGACGCCCTTGCGTGTCTGAACAAATCGTGTTGTAAACTCGCACCTCATAGTTCATCGCCGTAATTCTGCCGACGAGTTCACGGAACTTATCACCATTGAGGGTGCTCTGCGAAACGATCGCGATGCGGCGCGCGCGCCTGATCTCCGTCTCGTCCTTCGGCCACTCGTTCATGACGATGCAGCCGGGCGCGTGGCCCATGATGCCCTTGACCTCAGGATGATTCGGATCGCCAAGGATGACAACCGTGCGACCCTCTTCTGTAAGCTTCTGTGCCAGGCGCTGGGTTCGCGTGACCATGGGGCAAGTGGCATCAACAACGCGCAGGCCCTTTGCTTCTGCTGCTTCGATCGTTGAGGGCGGCAAGCCGTGAGCGCGAACGAAGAGCGTGCCTTTCTCGATGTCGTCGAGGGTCTCGACGTTGTGCAGTCCCTTGTCGTCGAGCTCCTTGACGATGAGCGGGTTATGCACGATGTTACCCATCGTGTACACATCATCGCGCTCGCTCGTTTCTGAGAGCGCCTTCTTGTACGTCAGTTCAACGCCGAAGCAGAATCCTTGGGTCCGCGCTTTTTGGATCTTCATTTTTCTCCATCAAGTCAGCAATGCGTTGCGCCAACATCTCAGTCCACGCAGTTAGTTCCGTTTTCGTTGGTTTTCTAGCGCTTCCCTGGAACGTCATTGGCTTCCCGATGCGTACTTCGACTCTACTAGCACGCAAACGCTTGGCTGCAACGCTTGTACCCACAAGCGCGACTGGTACAACCGGACAGTGCGCTGTGGCCGCGAGTAACACCGCCCCGTTGCGCGCTTGCGCCTCACCGTCGATGTTGCGCCGCCCTTCGGGGAAAATTCCCACGACCCCACCGGCTTTGAGAATATGAAGCGAGCGTCGGATGGCACCCACGTCGCCCGCCTCTCGATTCACTGGGTATGCATGCACCGCACGAATAAGCGGCC
>DASZFB010000052.1:0-4935 GCA_035940275.1 Candidatus Eremiobacteraceae bacterium
ACCTGCCGGCAACGACTGGAAGAGCGTCAATCCCGTAACGCAGAGCGTCGCGTTGCCAGTGAGTACGGGCAACCTACCTGGGGGCACAAATTTTGGACGACAGATCGTGATATGTGCGGCAGCGTCGTGATCAAAAGTAAAACCGAGTGCCTTATACGCCTCGCGCACCCGGCCTGCGCACGACGCAAAAGCGGCGCTCTCGCGCACCGGACCTATCCATATCACGCGTGGACGCCGCTCGTTCGGGAAAGCACCTAACTTTCCAAAATCGATCTCGAACTCCGTGCAACCCAACGTGGCGTCGCGCAGCGCCTGCATCATCGCCGCAAGGTCGGACTGAGGCGTGCTCCCAAGAAACGCAACAGTAACGTGCATTTTTTCGGGCGATTCGAAGCTGCCGCCAACTCCAGCCGCAGCGAGCGCGGTCGCCGCACTCTGTGCAAGCGCACGCACCACACCATCAATTTCTATGGCCACAAACAGACGTAGCTTCACGAAGCCCCTATGATTCGCAGCACACCAGATGCTGTCCCGCGCCCTAGTCTCATTACCGGTTAATGATGGCGCGATTGGCATCCGAGTAGATTAGATGTAGCAACAACGTGCTAACCACCGGTCGTGAGGAACGACAGGAGCACCGCCTTGGAAGCTGTCCCTGCGGCATCAGCAAAGCCGTCAAAGCAACGAATACTCGTCGTCGAGGACGATTCGAATATCGCCCGCGTGCTTCAATTGGAACTCGAGCACGAAGGCTTCGACGTTGAGATCTGCGGCGATGGTGCTTCGGCAATTGAGCGTGCTCTCAAAGCCCCCGACCTCATCATTCTCGACGTGCTCCTGCCGCGCATTGACGGACTCGAAGTATGCCGCCGCGTGCGCAAGCATTCATCAGTGCCGATTATCATGCTCACGGCAAAGGATGCCGTTCCCGATCGCATCACGGGGCTTGACACCGGCGCAAACGACTACTTGACGAAACCATTTTCCATTGAAGAGCTGCTCGCCCGGATTCGCGTGCAGCTGCGCGAGCGTGAGCCCGGCCCACGTCTGCTGAAGGCCAAAGATCTCACGCTGGATCGTGACACGAGAGAAGTCGCGCGCGACGGCCGGCGCATCTCGTTGACCGCCAAGGAATTCTCTCTGCTCGAGTTTCTCCTCATGTACCCGAACAAGGTCCACTCCCGCGATGAGATATTTAACAGCGTGTGGGGCTCGGACTTTCTGGGCGAATCTAACCTCATCGACGTGTACATCCGCTATTTGCGCAACAAGGTAGACGTCGGGAGCGAAGACAAGCTGATCCAGACAGTTCGGGGAGTCGGCTATTCACTCCGCATCTAAACAACAAATCCCGTTTTTCAGAAGCCTACGTTCGCGCATCACCTTTGCTTACGCGGGCGTGCTTGCGCTGCTCCTGATTGCGTTTGTCGTTGTCATCTATGGCGGTGCACGCAGCGTGATGCTCACCGCGGGCGCCGATCGCATCAGCACCGTGGCCGATCAGGTCGAGCGTCAGCTGCAAACGCTTTCCGCCAATCCGTTCGGGGCTGTCTCCGCCCGCACCGCGCTCGCTGACCAAGCGTTCCTGGATAGCTTCTCAGGAACCGGTCTCTTTATCGAGGCATACAACCAGTACGGCCGCCCAATTGGCAAGAGCACGAACCTTGGTACGAGCGACATTCCAACTACATTGCAACAACCGTGGAAACCTCGCACCACGTTCGAAGATGGAAGCTGGGGCTTTGCGAACACATCGACAGGCCGAGTGCTAGTTAACGCTCTTCCGGTGCGCAGTGGGAAGACGATCGAAGCGACGGTGTACACTGCCGAGTCGCTGAGCAGCATGGATGCCATCCTCCAGAATTTTCGTAACTTCCTATTACTTGGTCTCGTCATCGCATTGGGGTTCATCGTCGTCGCGAGCGTCTCGCTTGCACGCGCCGCGCTTGGACCGATCGGCCAGATTACCCGCGCTGCGCGTGAGATTAGCGGCGAAGACCTTGCCAAGCGTTTGAATTGGAAGGGACGGGCGGATGAGCTGGGCGCCCTCGCTCAAACCTTCGACGAGATGCTTGCGCGCCTGGAGGAAGCGTTCGCGCGCGAGCGACGCTTCATCGCCGATGCGTCTCACGAACTCAAGACGCCGCTCACGGTTATCAACGCGAACGCGCAGATGCTCGCGCGCTGGGGCGGCCGCGATCCGAAGATCATGGGAGACTCACTGTCGACGATCGAGTCGGAAAGTGCGGCAATGGCACGGGTCATCAACGCAATGCTCACCCTCGCAAAAACTGACAACCCTGACGCCCTTACCTTCGAAACAGTGGATCTCGGCCGCGTCGTCAGCGAAGTGGGTACCGCGTTGCAGCCCAATGCTCGCTCGAAAGGCATCGCACTCGAGGTGGTCTTCGATCCGGAATGGGAGCCAAACGTCCGCGGAGAGCCCGGGCTCTTGCGACAGCTCGTCACCAACCTCACTGAAAACGCCATTAAGTTCACAGAGGCCGGCGCTGTGCGTCTTGCGCTGTCCAAACGCGACGGTTGTGTTGATTTGATCGTCCACGATTCGGGGCACGGCATAGCTCCCGAGGCACTGCCCCACATTTTCGAGCGCTTCTATCGTGCCGACCCGGCTCGCTCGCGCCACATTGAGGGCACGGGACTCGGCCTCGCCGTCGTCAACAACATCGTGCGCGTGCACGGAGGCACTGTGACCGTCGACAGCCAGCCTGGCAAAGGAACGACCTTTACCGTCGAGCTGCCGCTCGCGCCACCCTTCCCACCGTCCCCGCACGCGAATTGAACCGCGCCTTTCTCATGCACGCCTCATCTGCGCCTTAAGGTTGGCTCATGCGCCTGCGCCGATGGTTTAGGTAGGATGAGAAGAGCGCTCTTCCAACCTCTGGTGGCCATCGCCCCGTCATGCTGAAAAAACTACTCATCGTACTACTCCTCACCACTATGCTCCTTACGCCGTGGTCGGGGTTGCAACAGCGTGCCGCGATGGCGGACGACGTCATCGACACGACGACACCGCCGGTGCTGACCGTGCATTCAAATGGTGGCACAATCAGCATCACCTCGAGTAACGACTCCACCGTGCACGTCGTGTCCGGACCCGCGGCGCAAACGCTGCGCGTCTCGCGATTCGATCCCCGGCAAATGGGCTCTGCAAACATTATCCTACCCGAGCGGTTTGTGCGGCAGCGCTTCGGACACGGGTGGCGCGTGTTTCGTCTGCCGCCTCGTCAGTTCACACTACCCGTTGCAAAATTTGGCAGTGAAGGCGTCAACGTGGAGAATCCCGGCGGCGATATGTCAATAGCAGTGCCAAAGCGAGTCGGCGCGATCTTCATTAATGCGGACGCGGGAAACGTCAACATGCGCAAGGTCCGCGGACCGTACATCATCTCTGCGACGGCCGGCGAGGTGCGCATGCTCAATGTCGCAGGCGCGGGACTGATCCGCACGACATCGGGAAATGTCACGCTCGGTGGTGTGGGTGGAAACGTTCACGTACAAACGGTGAGCGGCGCCGTCACAGTGTTTGGTAGCTATGCCGACAGCGTCGACGTACAGAGCGATAACGGACCCATCTACTGGCGTTTCATTCACTGTGGCAACGGCGTCTATCGATTTCGCTCGAAGCAAGGGTCGATTCGTCTCGGCTTTCGCGCGGCAGCGTCCGCGCAAGTGGACGCTCAGAGCGATACCGGCTTGGTGCAGAATCTTTTTTCGAATGGCGCAGCGAGCGGATCCGCAATCGTTCGGCTATTATCGCCGCATGCGCTCTCCATGGATGTCAACGGCGGTGGCCCAGAGATTACTGCGACGACGACAAGCGGCGACATCTCGATTGAATCGATAGCGGAGCCGCCGCCCACGAGTCAGCCCGGCCAGTCGCCCAATCCCTAGCAGGACTCCGAAGAGCGCGTCCAGCAGAGCCTCATACGGCAAGCCACGTTATTGTGAGCGTGTCGTTATCACCATGTGCGACGGAGGTCAAGTTCTTTGAACAAACATCTTGTATTCTTTTTGTGTGCGTCGAGCGCAGCTGCGATTCTCGCCGTATCGGCGCTCGCCAACGCCGCCAGTCCTCCACCGAAACTTCCACCGGGCATGACGCCGGCAATGGCACAAGAAATGATGACGCTGGGTCCAAAACATCCGCAAGGCATCCCGGCAAACGCGGTGCCTGTGTCAGGGTGCATTCCAACCATGGGCTACCACTACGCCGCGCTCAAGGACTTCCCGTTTGGGCCAATCTACGGCTGGTACAAGGGTAAGCTGCTCTTCACTGAAGTGATGATTTCGAAGACCGAGTTCGAAAAGGGCACGAGCTGGGACAGCCTACTTCAACCGCTCCCTGGCAACCATATCGACCACGTCGATATTTGGTATGAACGCAACGGACATCCCGGCTACCAGATTCCGCACTACGACATTCATGCGTGGTATGTGCCGCACAAAGAGCACATGGTTTACTGCGACAATCCCTCCGGTACGAAGCCGTTCTGGATGCGGTAAGTCCCTAGCGCAGGAACTTCAACCCAGCCACTCGGGGTGCACGCTCGTGCTATCGAAATGCGAGCTCGACTTGTAGAGCTCGGATTGGCCCTCCCTGGCGGCGCTCGCGGTTCTCGCTAAAAGCGCCGCGCGCTCCTGGGAGGTCAATGGTGAGAAGGTGTCGACCACGTCGAGCGCTTGCGCAAGGATTTCCATCGAATCAATGCCCGTGATGGTCACGCTGACGGGCAAGCTCATGGCGTAGCGCAGGCACTCACGAGCACTCACGGTCTTGCTGTCCAAAATAAATGGGTCGCCCATCGGCTTCATGCCGAGGATACCCATCTGCTTCTGCTTCGCAATCGGTAGAACGATTTGTTCGAAACTTTGATAATGTGCGTCCATCACGTTGAGCGGCATCTGCACCGT
>DASZFB010000053.1:0-14276 GCA_035940275.1 Candidatus Eremiobacteraceae bacterium
ATGATACCTGCACGGTCAGTGCGCCCCGATAGCCGCGCGGCAAATACATGATGACGGATTGCCGCCCGCCGCGGACACTCGTAGAGTTGACCGTCATGCCTCGATTGTCGATGAGCTGAACGTTCGCGGATGCTTGTTCAGCGGCGCTCCAGATCACGCGCACCGCGCGTCCGCGCGGGCCGTAGTACGCTTCGATTCCGCCGAGCGCCACGACTGAGCCGGTTTCAGGCTGATACAGTTTGCCGTAACGTGCAACGTGCTTTGCTGGCGGCGGCCGCGTTGCAACGACAGCCTGTCGCTGCGCGGCGGGCCGTGGTGTTGCCGCAGCCGGCGTCGCCGGTTTTGGTGTCGCGGGTTTCGTTGTAGCGGCCGGCGCTACTGTCGCCGCGGCGACGGGCGTTGCCTTTACGACAACCTTCGTCTTGGGTACAACGTGTGCTGCAGATTTGTGGGTCTGAACCGGCTGCACTTCGTTCAGTGTATTGGCGGCTACGACCGGAGATGCTACTGTCACCGGGGTCGTGGAAGTTGTTTGTGTCGGATTGCTTGGCTTGAAGATGAAGATGCCGACGATGATCGCAACCGCCGCGAGACCGCCGATGAGCAATCCTGGGCGCGGACGCCGTGGGACCATCGGCTCGTTCGTTTGACGCTCGCGCACGACTCTCACTGGCGGTGTTTGCGCAACCTGTTGCGTGAGAGTGGCAGCTGCCGGGTTCGGTGCTGGCGCCGCCGATTTTACGACATTTGCTGATGCGGGCGCGGAAACGACAATGTCATCAGCTGCATCCCACTTTGCCGGCGCGTACGGGGTAAGCTTTGGAGCGGGAGCAGCAACGGTCGCGGCTGCAGGCGCGGGTTGCGGTGACGCGGCAGAATCTTGCGCGGGCGCAGCTGGAGTAGCGGGAGCCGGCGGTGCGGCGGCCACGGGCGTTGCCGCTACAGCAGCCGGAGCTGGGGGAGCAGCGTTCATTGACTCGGCCGAAACTATCTTCCATTGTGGCGCGGCGGGTTGCACCGTCGGCGTTGCTACTGGTGCGCTCGCGGCTACAGTCGGCATCGATACTTGTGGCACCGATTTGGGCGCTGCTTCTTGGGGTTGCGGCGTAGGTTTTGGAAGTTCTTGCTGCGGCGCAGGTTTTGGCGGAGCTTCTTGCGCTGGTTTCGCTTGGGCGGCCACAACCTGTGGTGCAGCGGGTTGCGGTGGAGTAGACTGTTGCGCACTCTTGGCCGGCGGCGGCGCAGCGGGCGCTTGTGCTTCAATTTTCTCGGGCGCTGCGACAGGCTGCTGTGTAACGCTCTCAACCTTACCGTTTTTGGCTGGTGCTACGGCCGGTGAAGACGGTGCTATGGAGCTCGCAAAAAGTGAAAGCTCGACGATTTCGTTCGGAGCCGCCTTAGGTGCGGGTGGCGCAGCCTGCGTCGCGGTCGCGACAGCCGCAGCGGCTGGGGTTGTAACTTTTTCTGCTGCCGCCGCCGGCTTTGCATCGACGGGTGCAGCAAGCATCAAGAGTTCAACGTAGCCGTTCAACATCAGTATCGGCGCAGCGGGAGTCTCCGTCTCCGTAGCTGGAGATTTCTGCGCGATCGGAGGCTTCGGAGCTGCTATAGTTGCCGCTGGTGCTGCTGCCGCGACTGGTGAAACAGTAGGCGCAGCCGCGACGGGTGCAACTGTGGCCGTCGCCGCTACAGGTGCAGCTGTGGGCGTTGCCACGGGTGGGGCAGTTGCTGCCGCGGCCGCTGCGGGCACGACTACCGGCAAAATTGGCAGTTGCGTGCCATTGGATGACGCCGTCGGTTTTGCAATCTCAGGTTTTGCGATCTCAGCTTTCGCGACCTCAGGTTTCGCTGCGGGTTGCGAAGCAGGTTCCACTTTGACAGTAGCTTGCTGCGGAGAAACTGTGCCGTTGATACTTGCCGCGCCGTTGGTCTTTAAAAATGGTTCGAGCTTGCCTTCGATGAGTTCCCAACGCATCCGGCTCGTCCGCTTTCCATTCGAAACGGGGACGGATAGTTCGAAGATGGCTGGATGGTTCCAACCGTTGGTATCTTTGACACTGCGGTTCCAACGAATGGGAATGACGACTTCGCCGACTTGGCCTGGTTCGAGCGAGAGCGCGGGCAGTTCAGGAATTGCAAAAGCCGGATGCGGGGATAGCGAAACCTGGAAGGTCGATCGAGCTTCGCTCTGACTGCGAACGCTGCACGTCATTTCGAAACCGCGAAGCTCTCCGGCCTCGGTGATCGGGCCCTTCAATGCCATCGCCACGCTGCAGTCGGTACCGCCGGTCGCGACGAGCGGATGCTCGAATGTGGCAAGCAGACTGCCGTCGTCGTCGGAATGCAACGAGAGCAAAACGCGATGCGAACGAACAGACGTTGCCTCGGGAGCGAACGTCACTGTGATAGTCCTCACTTCGTGTCCGCGAAGCGAGAATGCATTGGGCTCGACGCTCACTCCAATCGCCGGATCCTCGACGACGAGCGAGCAATCTGCCGCATTTTTGGAATCGTTTCTGATACGTAGATCGTAGATGGACCTCGAACCGGGGGTTAGGTACCACCTACCGGAACGATCGAGCGTCTCAATTCGAAAAGCTTGCGCCAAGTTTGCCTCCGCTATTCAATTATCGGAACGTAGTGCATGTAATGAAGGACTCGATTGCTCCTCACATATGGGCAGCGGGGGGTAGGCTAGCGGAGTGTGACGAAGATTTCATTTCCACCACTTTTTGGAGCGCTACAAGGCATGTACCCCGACGATTTGTTCCGTGAATTCGACAGGATGTTCGCTGAACTGAGCCTTCCGCTCACGAGTCACGCCCGCCGCGGCTCGTTCAACCCAAATGCAGACGTGTTCCTTACAGATGGCGGTTCGGTCATCATCGTGAACGTTGAACTGCCTGGAGTCGAGCGCGACCACATCAAGCTCGTGGTAGAAGGTCGCACGCTATATCTCGCCGGGGTGCGCTCGAGCCTCGCGCATGGCTGCGAAGTATTGCAAAAGGAGATCGAGTACGGTTACTTTTTCAAAAAGATTCATCTGCCGACGCCGGTTGCCGTCGAGCACGCGCGCGCCGAGTATCAAGGCGGCATGCTCACTGTGAGACTTCCGGTTGCCACTCGAACGGCCGTAACACCGGTCGACCGCACTGAGATCCGCATGGTCGTGCGAGGCCGAAGCTAGATGGCACAGAAATCGCCAACCTCGACACCTGTGAGCGGCACGGGCACCATTCCCGCGCATCTCGCCATCCTGCCGCTGCAAGAGGCGGTTCTGTTCCCGAACACCGTCATGCCGCTCGCGGTGACGAAGCCGCACGGCATCAAGCTGGTTGAAGATGCATTGCGTTCGGGAGAGCCGGTTGGTGTCGTCGCGCTGCGCGAACGAGACGCATCACCGCCGACACCTGACGACGTGTACACGGTCGGCACGCTTGCCATCATTCAGAAGATGATCAAGGTGCCGGATGGCACGTTGCGCTGCATCATCTCCGGCACCGTGCCGTTCAAGATCACGGAGTTCACGCAAGCCGAGCCGTATTTGGCTGCCAAAGTCGAGCAACTCGAAGAGATCACGGTCGAGAGCGACGAGCTCACCGCGATGTCGCGCAACCTCATGTCGCAGTACTCAAAGCTTTTGTCATATCTTCCGTCTGCGCCACGAGAGCTTGAGCTCGAAGTCAACAACATCTCCGATCCCAACATGCTCACCTATTTCATCGCGTCGACCATGCGTCTCGAGACCGCAGATAAGCAAGCCGTCCTCGAAGAGCGTGACACGACCGCCCGCATGCGCATGCTAACCGCATTTTTGGCTCGTGAACTTGAGGTCGTGGAGCTGGGCCACAAGATCCAAACTGACATCCAAAAAGAGATGGACAAGAGCCAGCGCGAGTATTACTTGCGCCAGCAGCTCAAAGCCATCCAGGATGAATTGGGTGAGTCCGATCCCGCCCAAGCAGACGTCAACGAGCTGCGCGAGAAGATCGAGGCAGCGAAAATGCCCGAGGACGCGCAGAAGGCTGCGATGCGCGAACTCGACCGGTTGGGCAAGATTCCTTCGGCGAGCCCCGAGTACTCGGTGATCCGCACGTACCTCGATTGGCTCGTCGCGCTACCTTGGTCCGTGACGACCGAAGATTCGCTCGACATCGACAAGGCGCGCAAAATTCTCGACGAAGACCACTACGATCTCGAAAAAGTCAAAGATCGTATCCTTGAGTATCTGGCAGTTCGTAAATTGCGCAACACGCTCAGCGGACCGATCTTGTGCTTCGTCGGGCCACCAGGCGTCGGCAAGACGTCGCTTGGCAAATCTATCGCACGCGCGATGGGGCGCAAGTTTATCCGGCTTTCTGTTGGTGGCGTGCGCGACGAAGCAGAGATCCGCGGGCACCGGCGCACGTACATCGGTGCGATGCCTGGTACGTTCATCCGTGCAATCCGCGATGCGGGGTCGGCCAATCCGCTCATTATGATCGACGAGATTGATAAAGTGGGTGCAGATTGGCGCGGCGATCCTTCGTCTGCGTTGCTTGAGGTTCTCGATCCCGAGCAGAATAACACGTTCCGAGATCACTACCTCGACCTGCCGTTCGACCTTAGCCGCGTTTTGTTCATCGCCACGGCGAACCAAATCGACACCGTCCAGCCGGCGCTGCGTGACCGGATGGAAATCATCGGGTTGGCCGGCTATACCCAAGCCGAAAAGGTGGCGATCGCGCGCAAGTACCTCGTGCCGAAACAACTCGTTGCCAATGGTTTAACCGCCAAGCAGCTGACCATTACGAAAGATGCCTTAGAGGATATCGCGGGCAACTACACGCGCGAAGCGGGCGTGCGTAATCTCGAGCGTGAGATTGCGACCATCGCTCGCAAAGTGGCCCGAAAAATCGCTGAAAAGCCGAACTTCACCGTGCGCGTCACCGCTGACGAAGTCCCCGATTATCTTGGAAAGCAGCGCTTCTTCGCCGAAGTCGCGCGCCGCACGGCAACCGAAGGCGTTGCCACGGGACTCGTCGTCACCCCAGTGGGCGGCGACATCGTTTTCATCGAGTCGAAGGTGATGCCCGGGACCGGCAAACTCACGTTGACCGGCCAGCTGGGCGAGGTTATGAAAGAGTCAGCGCAGGCGGCGCTCGGATTTGTCCGCAGCCGCTCGAGCGAACTTGGTCTCAAAGAAGATTACTTCAACAAGCACGACGTCCACATCCACGTGCCGGCAGGCGCGGTGCCGAAAGATGGCCCGTCCGCAGGCGTGGCTATGGCAAGCTCGCTTGTTTCGGCGCTCACGGGTCGCAAGGTCGACTCAGGCCTCGCGATGACGGGCGAGATCACGCTCACCGGTCAAGTGCTGCCCATCGGCGGCGTCAAGGAAAAAGTGCTTGGTGCGCGACGTGCCGGCATCCATCGAGTCATCTTGCCCTCGCGCAACAAACCTGACGTGCTCGAGGACGTGCCAACGGACGTGCGCAAGGACATGAAGTTCATCTATGTCGATGAACTCTCGCAAGTGCTGCGCGAAGCCCTTGGCACGCGAATGATCACTCCCGTTCTTACCCAAAACGGAAAGCGCAACGGCCGCCTTCCGGCAGCTGCCCACTAGTTCTTCGGTCGCGGTGGTTCCCAGAGCTCGATTCTAATCGTTCAAATGTCGAGAGCGGCCTCGAAGATTGCGTCAGAGCCGAGCGCTTCGAGAGATCCGTCGAGCAGCTCGGCTTCGGTCAGCGTGTGCGCGGGAAAGCGCCAGCGCCGGAATTGCTTTCCACTCTCACCGTGTGCCTCGGCCTCGATGCCGTTGGGTGAGGGCTGACGTACGAGCATGACGGATGCCTTACAGCTGCTCGACGTCAGCGCGATGGCGACGACGCGTCCCGAGGCGACATCGGCCCAGCGCTTTCCGGCCGCGGTGCGGGAGTGACCGCGCAAACGCGGCAAGCGGCTGACGAGCCATCCGGCCATGAGCATCGCGCGCGCGGACGGCTGCTCCTTCTCGTTGCCCGCCGCATAGGTAATTGCGCAGCGATCGATATGGGGCAGTAGCGCGAGCACGTTGTGATCGTCGAAGCACGAGGCAATGGCGGCACGCCACGGCGCCGTGCGCTCCCAGTTGAGATCGCGCACGCTCGTCTGCTTCCCGGCGATATTGACGAGCCGTCGAAGCGTGTCCAGTGCCGCGGCACCGTCGCCGAAAAGAATCGAGTCGACGATAATGCGATCGCACAGCGGACGCAAGCCGTTCCACAGCCCATCGCCGTGTGGCGTGCCGCCGCGCCACCACAACATAACGGGAAGATCCGCACGAAGCAAGCCGCGGACAACCGACACGATTCGGTCGACTGAATCAACGCCGCCCTGAATGGCAACTTCCTCGCTGCAGATGGGCGCGGAAGGTTTGCCTTCACATTCAGCATTCACCCATGCCGCGAGGTCGTCACCTGCGCGTTGCCCTGTCGTCTGCACGGCAACCACGCGGATGGGGTATTTGCCCGCCAGCGATTCGACCGTGTTGAACACATCAAGGTTATCGCGCTCGTCTTCGACTGCGATGACCAGCGTCATGACACACGAATGCGTATGCGGGTGTGGTTCCTTCGGAAGCATCTCGAGCCGGCGCCTATGCAGCTCGCTTTCGATCTGCCCTACCGCAACCTGTGTGAGGACGTCAGCCATCTGGCGCTGTGAGCCGTCTGCCGCAGCCGTCATAGCTGCCGCCATTTCCGGCCGTCGCGCTCGAGCAGCGCGTCGGCTGCTGCCGGACCCCACGTTCCCGCGTCATAGTTCGGAAACGCGACCGAGCGCTGCGACTCCCACGCTCTGAGTACGGGGTCAACAAGCGCCCATGCCGCCTCGACTCCATCCGCGCGGTCGAAGAGCGTCTGGTCACCTTTCATACAATCGAGAATCAGGCGCTCGTACGGCGATGCATCGACGCTGCCAAACGTCTCACCGTAGCCGAAGTCCATCTCGACGGATCGGATGCGCATGCTCGGGCCCGGAACCTTCGCCGCAAATCTGAGGACGATGCCTTCGTCCGGCTGTATTTGCAGCGACAGTACGTCGCCCTCCGGCGTTTCAACCTGCGCCTTGCGAAACGGGAGATGCGGCGCCTCCTTGAACTGCATGGCTATCTCGGTGACGCGCTTCGGCAGACGCTTACCGGAGCGAATATAAAACCGCACGCCCGCCCAGCGCCAATTGTCGACTTGCAGGCGAAACGCGGCATACGTCGGCGTGATCGAATCGGGCGCAACATTCGGCTCCTGGCGATAGCCGACCACGCGCTCACCTGCCACGCTTCCGGGTCCGTACTGGCCCCGGACCGCGTACTTGTCGACCTCGCTCGATTCGATCGGATGGATAGCTTCGACCACGCGAATCTTCTCGTCGCGGAAGTCCCGCGCGTCGAACGTGGTCGGTGGCTCCATCGCGACCAGCGACATTAACTGCAGAGCATGGTTCTGGATGACGTCACGGACGACGCCGGTCTCTTCGTAAAAGTTGCCTCGTCCCTCGATGCCGAGAGACTCGGCAACGGTGATTTGGATCGAATCAATGTATCTGCGATTCCATATCGGTTCGAAGATGGCGTTCGCAAAACGGAGCACAAGGATGTTCTGCACGGTCTCTTTTCCGAGGTAGTGATCGATGCGATAGATCTGGTCTTCGCGCAAGTAGGTCAAGAGTTCGGCGTTGAGTTTTTTGGCAGATGCAAGATCGCGCCCGAACGGTTTCTCGACAATCATACGCACAAAACTGCCGGCTTCCGCGGGCGTGGTCAATCCGCAGGCGTGCAATTGCGCTGCGATATCGCCGTACAGGCTCGCGGGAGTCGCTATATAGAAGATTCGATTACCGCTCGTGCCAAAGCGCTTGTCGAGTTCGTCGAGTTGCGCCTTGAGGTTTGTATAGGCTGCCGGGTTATGAAAATCACCCGACACATAGTCGACGTGTTCGCTTAGCTTTTTGAGCACGTCGTCATCACGCTCCCGGATTTCGCTCGACTCAGCGACCGCCGCCTTGAGGACGCCGCGAAAATCCTCGCCCGACATCGGAGCGCGCGCAAATCCTACGACCGCGAACGCTTGCGGAGCCAGGCCTGCTTGCACGAGGTTATAGATCGCGGGAAGCAGCTTACGCTTGGTCAGGTCACCTGATGCGCCAAAGATGACGAGCTGAACCGGCTCGGTCGCGCCGGCGAGATTCAGTCCCTCGCGGAACGGGTTGACGAGCTCGGCTGTGGCCACGGCCCGTCCTAACTCTTCGTCGCTGCTGGAACGCCGCGCACTGAATCGATTTTCTGCCGGAGCACGTCGCGCAACTGGTCGTAGGATTTTTGGAACAACACGAGCCCGTCTGCGAGCAGCTTATCCGTGATGTCCTTGAGCGATATTCCGGCGGCTTCGAGCATGACAAGATCGGCTTCCGCGGCATCCATATCCACGTCCAAGGTGCGAGCGACTTGGCCATGATCGCGAAACGCATCGATGGTCGCCGGCGGCATCGTGTCGACCGTATCGGGGCCGATCAGCGCCTCGACGTAGTACGTGTCGGGATACGCAGGGTTCTTCGTCGACGTGCTCGCCCAAAGCGGTCGCTGGCGGCGCCCACCCGCGGCTGCAAGCTTCTTGAAGCGTTCGGTTTCGAGCGAGGTGAGATACACGCGATACAGCCGCTTGGAGTTGGCGATCGCGGTCTTACCAAGCAGTCCTTGCAGCCGCGTGCGCTTCGCCGGATCGTTCGTCGCATCGATCGCAGCCTGAATGCGCTTGTCCGCTTCGGTGTCCACGCGGCTGACGAAGCACGAAGCGACAGACGCAATGAAATCGATCGGCTGCTGGCGAGCAACTCGATCCTCCAATGCCGAAAAGTAGGCGTCGATGACGCGCTCGTACGCGTCCGTACCGAACATGAGCGTAATGTTGACGTTGATTCCCTCGGACACGAGCGTCCGAATGACCGGCATATCTTCCTTTGTGGCGGGAACCTTGATCATGACGTTGGGCCGGTTGACTGTTTTCCACAGCCGCCTGCCTTCGGCAATCGACGCTTCGGTTTTCAATGCGAGGTCGGGCGGGAGCTCGATGGAGACAAGGCCATCTCCCCTGCCGCTTTTTTGGTACACGTCGGCAAAAACGTCGCACGCATCCTGGATATCCTCGATCGTAATCGTATCGAAGACCTGTTGTACTGAAATGATGCCACGCCCGACGAGCTCTTTGATGCTCGTATCGTAGTCGCTGCTCTCAGCAACCGCCTTTTCAAAGATGGTCGGGTTTGAGGTCACACCGCGCAACCCGTCCTCATCGACGAGCCGCCGCAGACTGCCGGATCGGGTGAAGCCGCGCCGTATGTTGTCGAGCCAGAAACTCTGACCGAACTCGAGGAGTCGCTTGAGTGGATTAGCCATTGCAGTATCCTCGTAACACGATAAAACCTACGACCGCCCGAGCAACGTAAGCGCCCGTTCCGTAACCCGCTCTGGCGTGAAGCCGAATTCCTTGAAGAGCGCCTCAGCCGGTGCTGAGGCTCCGAAGTGATTGATGCCGATGACAGCTCCCTTGTCCCCAACGTAGTGTTCCCAACCAAATGATGCTCCGGCCTCGACGGCAAGGCGCGCCGTTACTTTTGGCGGTAGCACCTCATCACGATACTGTTGCGACTGGCGATCAAAGATTTGCCAGCACGGCAGGCTCACGACTCGCGTTGCGATGCCCCGCTGCTCCAGCGTCTTGGCAGCTGCGACGCACAGCTGGACTTCCGATCCCGTGCCGATGAGAATGATGGCCGGCGTGCCCGCGCTCTCGCGCACGAGTACATAGCCGCCGTTTTTTGCACCCTTCGCTGCTTCCGCATCCAGGACCGGCAACTTCTGCCGCGTGAGCGCGAGGCCGACCGGGCCCTCTTCGTGCTCCATCGCGAGCCGCCAGCAAACGGCCGTCTCGTTTGCATCCGCAGGACGCATAATGGTCATGTTCGGCATGGCACGCAAGGACGCGAGCTGTTCGATCGGCTGGTGCGTGGGCCCGTCCTCCCCCAATCCGATGCTGTCATGCGTCCACACGTAGATCGGACGGATCTTCATGAGCGCGGCGAGCCGCACTGGCGGTCGCATGTAATCGGAGAAAATAAAGAAGGTGGCGCCGAACGGTCGCAGGCCGCCGTGCAGAACCATGCCATTGAGCGCTGCACCCATGGCATGCTCCCGAATTCCGAAGTGAAAGTTGCGGCCGCCGTACGAATCGCGCTCGAAGTCGCCGTAACCCGCGAGATTGGTTTCAGTCGAGGGCGCGAGGTCAGCGGAGCCACCCAAAAAATTGGGGACTGTTTTCGCGAGCGCGTTCATCACTTTGTTGGAGGCGATGCGCGTTGCCATCGATCCATCCTCGGGCTTGAAGCTTGGTATGCCCGAGGCCCAGTTTTGCGGAAGCTTCCCGCTGAACTCAAGCTCAAACTGTCGTGCGAGATCCGGAAACTCCGCGGCATAGGTGTCAAAACGCGCCCGCCACTCCGCTTCTTCTGATTCACCGCGCGGTATCGCTTCGCGCGTGTGCGCGAGCACGGCGTCGGGGACGAGGAAGTGCGCATCCTCAGGCCATCCGTAGAAACGTTTGGCTGCGCGCACCTCGTCCTCGCCGAGCGCCTGCCCGTGAGCTTCCTTGGTGTCTTGCCGGTGGGGCGCACCGTAACCGATGTGGCTGCGCACGCGGATGAGACTTGGTCTGGGATCAGCTTTTGCCGCGACGATTGCGCGGTCGAGCGCGTCAAGGTCGTTGACGTCTTCGACGACTTGCGTATGCCATCCGTAGGCGTCAAAGCGTTCGCAGACGTTTTCGGTGTCGAAGCTGAGCGACGTGTTACCTTCGATCGTGATGTGGTTGTCGTCGTAGAAATAGATGAGACGGCCCAGGCGGAGGTGACCGCCGAAGGATGCCGCCTCTGAGGCAACACCTTCCATGAGATCCCCGTCGCTGCAAATGGCGTAGGTGTAGTGGTCAACGACATCATGACCAGGTCGGTTGAAGCGCGAGGCCAAACTGCGCTCTGCAATCGCGAAGCCGATTCCATTGCCAAAACCTTGTCCCAAGGGTCCAGTCGTCACTTCAACGCCTGGCACATCGCCATACTCAGGGTGGCCT
Organism: Candidatus Eremiobacteraceae bacterium; assembly: GCA_035940275.1. Taxonomy (GTDB): domain Bacteria; phylum Vulcanimicrobiota; class Vulcanimicrobiia; order Eremiobacterales; family Eremiobacteraceae; genus JAFANK01. Next base: position 11,142 of record DASZFB010000053.1, read on the forward strand.
GGCGTCTTGCTGCCCCATTGGCGAAACGCTTTGATGTCATCGAGCGTAAGGTCGTATCCCGTGAGAAACAACGATGCATACAGGAGCATGGACGCGTGGCCTGCGGAGAGGATGAAACGATCGCGGTCTGGCCACTGCGGGTTGTGCGGATTGTAACGCATGTGCTTTGTATAAAGAAGATAGGCGAGCGGCGCGAGCGCCATAGGTGTGCCGGGATGTCCCGAATTCGCCTTCTGCACTGCGTCCATGGCGAGCGTTCGTATGGTGTTGATACTAAGCTGCGCGAGTGCGGCAGCGTCAACTGTCGTTGAAGTCTTCATAAGGTCCGATTTCCTTTTACCCGCTGCGCAACCTTGCGGTTTGCTACAGCACCCGAAATGCCGGTTCTTTGGTCATCTTTCCGACCACTAATGCGGTTCGAACGCCGTTTTGGCGCATAGCTTCTGCGAGTTTTTCCGCATGTGCCGCATCGACGGCAACGAGCAAGCCTCCCGAGGTTTGCGCATCGCACAGTGCGAGACGCGTGGGCAGCGCAACTGAAGGAGCGAAGGTAACGCCGGCGGAGAGCGCTGCCGAAAAGTTGCTCTTCGTTCCACCCGGCACGACGTCGCGCGCCGCGAGCTCAAGTACCCCGTTGAACAAGGGTACCTCGGCGGAGTACAATTCGAAGCCGAGACCGCTCCCCCGAGCAACTTCTATAAGGTGTCCACACAGGCCGAAGCCGGTGATATCGGTTGTGGCATGCACCGGCGGGTTCGCGCGAGCGCCGGCCTGATTGTTGAGTGCAGTCGTGGATTCCGACGCGGCTCGATTGAGGGTCTGCATGGATGCAATCGCTTCTTTAAGATCGCGCTCTTCGATTTCGTCTTGCCGTCGTGCCGTTGTTAAAATCCCCGTACCCAGAGGCTTGGTCAGAATGAGCGCGTCGCCGGCCTTTGCTGTGGAATTGCGCAGAATCTTATTCGGATGAACGATGCCCGTAACTGCGAGCCCATACTTTGGTTCCGGATCTTTCACGGTGTGGCCGCCGATGACAAAAATTCCAGCCTCGTGCGCTTTCTCGACGCCGCCGCCAAGAATGTCGGCAAGTATGTTCATGTCACCATCCGCGGGAAAACCGGCGATCGCGAGCGCGCACACGGGTGCACCGCCCATCGCGTAGACATCCGACAGCGCGTTGGCGGCTGCGATGCGGCCAAACGTCGCGGGATCATCGACGATGGGCGTAAAGAAGTCAACCGTCTGCACGAGCGCGATCTCGTCGTTCAGACGGTACACTCCAGCGTCATCCGATGTGGCCGTGCCGACGAGGACGTTGGGATCGTCGATCGGCGGCAGTCCGGCCAGCACGTGCGCGAGCACGCTCGCGTCAGCTTTGGAAGCTCAACCGGCGCAGCTGGATAAGTGGGTCAGCCGAAAGATGTCGGCTTTGGTCACCTGCGTACCCCTCCGTCTTGACGAGCCTCACTTGCAGACGGTCCGCTTGCAGCCCTGGCGCACTCACTCGTGTGCTGGTTGTCCCCTCATGTGGACTATTGCCCGAAACGTCTAAGCCGATAATAATGAAGAGGGGATCGACTTCCGCATTGGTCGTCCCTTGGAATCCCCGTTGCGCTCCGCTTAGCGGAGGGTACACAGATGTGTGAGGAGTTCAGAGGGCCGTGAAACGACAATCCCAATCTGCAATTCTCTCGCGACTCGTAGGCATTGCGCTCATCTTCGCGTGCGCCGCTATCGCGGCTGCACCGCAGGCGCGGGGCTCGGGCCCGACCGTAGCCATAACTGAATTCGCAAACGACGGTGGCGCGCCGCAAAGCACGGTGAGCACGCTTGGAAACGCTCTCTACGCAGCCATCGATCAGTCCGGCAAGTTCACTGCCGTAGGTGGGGGCCCGCTCAGTATAAAGAACCCACTGGGCCCGGGAGGCGACCCGCTGGTTCCCGCGCTTGACGCCGCCAGACGCGTTCACGCGGAAGAAATCATCACCACCGACCTGATCAGCGTTTCAGGCGGTACGATCACCTACCGTTTGACGGCGTATCGTGTCGATCCAATCTTGTTCATCCGCTCGCAGACTTTCACGCAGTCATCGCTCGCCGCCGCCTCGCTGACGGCCGGTTTCGTCACGAATCTCTCGACGCTGCATGCGCCAAGGACCGCGGTCGGGACAATTTACTCGGTGACAAACGGCATTAAAGCCGATATGGGCGCAGCCGCCGGCTTCAACCTCGGCGACCAATTCAACGTCATCCGCAGCAATCAAAAGGTCGCTGAGGCGAAGATCGTCTCTATCGATCTCAATACCGCGACGATCGATATTTCCAATCCGTCAGCAGGCTACAAGCCCGCGATAGGCGACCAGCTGGTCGGCATCGGAGTACAGCCTGCTGTCCCGCCTCCCCCCCGCAACAACGTGAACACCTTCAGCATCATCGGGATTCTCTTCGCAACGGGTGCTGCTCTGCTCGCTCTTGGTCACCCCGTTCAACCGGCGCAGCCGCTACCTTCGCCCTCTCCGACCAGTTCTGGCGCTGCCGTATTCAACGTCATTCCATCCGGACAAAGCGGGGTTGTGCCAACCGAATCGTTCATGTTTACGTTCAACCTACCGGTGAATACGGCGGGCGTCGTTTTCACAACCCCAACGTACGTGAGTTACGAGAAGACAAACTCGGGCATCGTGAAGAACCCGCCGGGAACTCCGGTCACCAACCTTGGCGGTCCGAGCCCCACATTTAGCTCGGGTAACACAGTCCTGACCATCAACGCTAACACACTCAACCCCGGCGATGTCGTCATCTTCAGCTTTACGTCTGCCTTCACATCGACCACCGGCCAGTCGTTAACGCCGACGAACGTCACGTTCACCGCCGCGTTTGCGCGGCATCCCCTGGTTCTGCATCGTGTGAATCCGGCTCCGCCGCCGGCAGCCGTTCTTAAGCCGCAGCAAGGTGGTGTCCTGAAGCCACCGCCACCGCCGCCACCCCCGGGTTCAGGTCCAAACAAACCCAAATAGAATGTAGCGGTCGACTAATGCGTCGACCGTCGCAAAAAAGAGACGCGAGGCCAAGGCCTCGCGTTTTCTCTTTGTATGTGGTTTCTATTTTTGCTGTGTAGCGGTCGAACCTGACTCG